>JAGFXG010000187.1 GCA_017860985.1 Deltaproteobacteria bacterium | reverse complement strand
TTACGGAGTGTCAGAGCCGGGCGCAGTGATCGACATTATTGGTGCCGATGACCGCGCGCATGAATTTCTGGAAAAGATAGTTTTCTTCGTTGGTGCATCGTGCTGAAGACAAGCCCGCAACACTGTCTGCGCCGTGTTCTTTCTTGATGGCGGATAGTTTGTTGGCAATAAAACTGAAGGCTTCCTCCCAGGTTGCTTCCTTCAAGTCTTCGTTTTTCCTATAACGGATGAGAGGTTTTGTCAGGCGGTCAGGATGTGCCAAAAAATCCATTCCGAACCGGCCTTTTACGCAAAGACTTCCCTGGTTGGGGGTACCGTATTCACGATTGCCCATGACTTTGACAATTTTATCAGCTTTCGTATAGAGGTCAATCTGGCAGCCGACACCGCAGTAGGTACAGGTGGTGCGGACTTTATCCAGCTCCCAGGGACGTCCGGCAAATTTCGCCTGTTTTAGGGTAATGGCGCCCGTGGGACATACCTGAGCGCACTCCCCGCAGAAAACACAGGCGGAATCAATATAGTCAGCGTCAAAGGCCGGGCCCACTTTTGCATCGGAACTGCGCATCGCGAAGTCCAGCACCTCATTAACCTGGATTTCGTTGCAGGCGCGTACACAGCGTCCGCAAAGAATACATTTGTTCAGATCGCGGGAAATCATGGTGTTGCTTTCATCCAGCAGGTAACCGGGAGGCTCGATATTAAAACGGGGCTTATCGATTTTCAGCCAGTAAACCAGGTTCTGCAGCTCGCACTGGCCGTTCTGTTCACAAACGAGGCAGTTATGGTCACCTGATGACCACAATAATTCGACAATCATTTTCTGCGCAGCGCGGACCGCAGGTGTGTCGGTGCGGATAACCATACCGGGACTTACCGGCATGCAGCAGGAGGCAACTAAACTTCTGGCATTTTCCACTTCGACAACACAAACCCGGCACGCACCCACATTGGTTGTGTTCTGATAGTGGCAAAGAGTCGGTATGAAAATCCCTGTTTCTCTGGCGCATTCCAGAACTGTTTGGCCGGGATTGGCTAAAACTTCTTTTCCGTCAATTGTAACCGTAATCGTTTTTTCCATTTTTGTCTCCAATCCTGAATAATCAAAACTCTTGTTTATGACCAAGAGTTATATTTTTTAACCACGTACTTATAGGGGGAACTCATTTTCTTGTCAATTCTGTCATTTATGGCTTATGTTTGTAATGACATATTATAATTACAGCTGGTAATTGAATGAGTTTTGATAGTGATACGGTGCCCGAACAGGATTGCTTGCTGGATAGGAATCAGGGATTAGAAACTGCAGGAGGACTTACCTCGGTGTATGACACAAACAGCTATCATCCGTTGATCTTTAAGTACGGATAAGTCCGTAGCGAGGGGAATTATTTTTTGCCCGAACAGGATTTTTAGCGGTTTTTTATTATAAAAACCGGAAATGCTTCCCGAAGAGCCGCACGTACGATGGAAGCGGCCGGTTCATTCATTTTTTCCGGGTGTTTTTCGAGATAATTGGCGACTATGTGACATAACTTGTTTGGTGTTATGTCTTTTGGCAGAGAGTAGTCGGAAGCCGTGGCATCAGCCACCCCTTGAACATACCCCAGATAGTTGCCGGCAAGCAAATAGTCTGCTTTTGTATAAATTTTTTCTGATTTTAAATAGGATTTCATCCCGTCAACAAGATCAGCTCCGGTCATCGCAAATGCTGGATAACTGCATAAAAAAAGAACAGCCAATAAAACCATTCCTGATATCTTCTTCATAAATTATGCTCCAGTTTCGATATTTCCCGGTTTACCGGAAAGCCGTCCGAATGTTGAAAACAAAACCCGATTTGGCCGATCGCAGTCATGCTGAACCATGCAACGATTCAGTCTTCAATTCTAAGCCTTGCATCCAGTGCGACAACACCCGTCCCGTCGGCCAACACGCGGGCAGGATTGATATCCAGCTCTCTGATCTGAGGAAACTGGGACATAAGATGGGTGACCCTTTCTATCATGTTCACATAGCCGGAAATATTGCCGGCACATTTTCCCCTGGCGCCCTGCAGAATCTTACAGGATTTCAGCTTCAGGACTTTGCGTTCAATCTCTGCTGCATCTGATGGACACAGCACATTGGCCGTATCATGGAAAACCTCAATGTAAATACCGCCATAACCAAAAGAGACAACGGGACCGAATGAAGCATCAACGTGACCGCCGATAAACATGTCGTATCCTTCAGCTGCCTGTTTCATGATTCTCACGCCCTGGAAGAGGGCATCTGATTTATAGCGGTAAAGATTTTCCCGGATCTTTTCAAATGCTGTACGAACGCCCCCGGTATTCTGAATACCCGTGATGACTCCGCCGGCTTCGGATTTATGAATGGCGTCAGGTGAGATGACTTTCATCACCACGGGAAAACCGATACGTTCGGCTGCTGCTTCGGCATCTTGAATGTCCACTGCCACAGCGGATTCGGCAACAGTGATCCCGAAGTGATGCAGCAGATCCATTGCCTCCTCTCCTTTTATGCCTTGATTGCTCCTGACCCAGGTTTTGGCTGGTTCTATGTCAATACCATCTGGCAGTGCATAAACAGGCGTCGCTTCTGCTTTTCCGGCGTAGTAATCGCGCTGTTTTTTGAAGGCGCGGATCATTTCGGCGGCATTGTTGAAGATCGGGAAATCCAGGTTCTGCTTGATCTTCGATATTGTCGCGGAAAGACCGAAAAGGCATACTCCCAGAGGCTTTCCCGATGATAAAATCGTTCCGGCCACTTCCTTGGAAAGATCTGTGTGGAACATCTTATAAAAAATATCTTCGCCCCGCGGCATTTCGGGCCATTGTGTGACGAACACCGCTCCGTCGACATTGGCGTTGTGCATGATGGAGTAGAAAATATTAGGGTAGGCCTTGGTATCGTATATATCTCCCATATCGAGAGGGTTGGAGAAATTGATGACGCCGGCGTTGGACGACTCTTTGAGGGTGTCGTAAAAAGAGGCACCGGGATCGGCAAACTCGAAGCCCGACTCTTCACAAAGGTCCGCCATCATCACGGTAAATCCGCCCGCGGGAGACATGATCATCATCCGGTTGCCTCGCATCGGCGGCAGTTCGAAAACCTTGGCCATTGAAATAAAATCATTAAAGTGGTTGATGCGGATGATGTGGGCCCGTTCGAAGGCGATGTTAATGATATCTTCGTTGTTGGCCAGAGCGGCAGTATGGCTCATGGCCGCTTTACGACCGGCGGAAGTCGTATTGGATTTCAGGATAATGATCGGCTTATCAATTCGTGATGCGGCTTCGATCAAGCGATCTCCCCGGGGAATGCTTTCCAGGTACATGCCGATGACTTTGGTTTCCGGGTCTCGGCCAAAATATTCCAGAAAATCTACTTCGTCGAGGTCCAGCTTATTGCCGATGCTGGCGAATTTAGCCATGCCAACATTCTCGTCGGTCATCAGATTCCAGAGCATGAGTCCTACGCCGCCGCTTTGCGAGATGATCGACAGCCCCCCCTTGGGCGGACTGAAGGATGGCACGAACGGGAGGCACAACCCGTTTGCCGTATTGGCAACGGTGACTCCATTAGGTCCGACAAACCGGATGCCATAATGTCGGGCTTTCTGCAGCACAAGCGCTGAAAGCTTTTTCCCTTCTTCTCCGGATTCATTGAATCCGCCGGATGGAATGGCCATGCGTTTCACTCCTGCACGGCCGCAGGAATCGATCACATCCGGAATCAGTCTGGCTGGAATCATAACAAAAATCAGATCCGGCACCACAGGAAGGTCTTGCACATCCTTGTACATCTTGATGCCGTCCACGTGAGCATCCCCGTGCCGGGGATTGATCCCGAAAATACGCCCCTTGTATCCCCATCGAATGAGGTTTTCCAATACAATGCGGGGTATATTGTTCGCGCTTGACGACAACCCGACAATCGCGATGGATTCCGGGTAGAAAAGCTTTTCCATTGCATCCTCCGGGAAAAGAATGAACCAGTAATGTTTATCTCATATTGTTTTTCCGTCAGCTGAAACTCAGCTGCTTAACGTTGGAAGAAGTATATGAAGATCATCTCTTCATGTCAATGGAAACTGCTTAGAATTGATTAATTTGATATTCTTCGTTTTTCTATAATTGAATACAATATGTCAGAAGGTAATGAATCAGGATAATCATTTG
>JAGFXG010000186.1 GCA_017860985.1 Deltaproteobacteria bacterium | reverse complement strand
TGGCCGATAACTCCGTCGAAGATTGCCATTATTGAAAATCCGGGTGGCTATGGAATCTTTACGGAAAGCCTCCCGCAGGCGCACGGCCAGTGTCGATTTTCCACGGGCCGGAAGTCCCATCAGCACAATGTATATCTTATCATCGCTCATTGGTGTTTGCACCCCCGGGTTTTTCCGGTAATTGTTCATTCCGTGAAGACAAATTCCCCATCAACCTTTTCGCAACATGCCGGCGTATATATCATTTTCAAGATTACCGAACATCATTGACTTGTAGCAAATAAGCCCTTTTACTTCAACACAACAATTCCCCCTTCATCCATCATGCTTTAGACCTCCTGCTGACCCGGCAGACTTCCCCTGGAAAGGAGAAATGGATTGACAATCCACAGGCTTTTGATTAATCTTTTACATTAATAGATTGAGGAGGCGAAGATGGCTATAAAGATTGCAATAAACGGATTCGGAAGAATCGGGCGGCTGGTATTTCGCGCCGGTTACAGAAACAAAGATGTGGAATTCGTGGCAGTCAATGATCTTGCCGACGCTAAAACAATCGCCCACCTGCTCAAATATGATTCTACACATGGAACTCTTGATGCTGAAGTGAAATCGACCCCCAATGCAATCACCGTTGACGGCAGGGAAATCAAAGCATTTGCCGCCAGAGACCCGGAAACACTTCCCTGGAGAGATTTAGGCGTGGATGTTGTTCTCGAAAGCACCGGAAGATTCACTGATAAGGACGGAGCGGAAAAGCACCTGAAAGCCGGCGCCAGAAAAGTGGTCATCTCCGCGCCGGCCAAGGGAGCGGATGTCACTGTTGTTTTCGGCGTCAATTCGCAGGACTATGACCGTTCGAAACACCATATCATCTCCATGGGATCCTGTACCACAAATTGTCTGGCACCGATTGTTAAAATCCTGCATGAGGAATTCGGTATTGAACACGGTTTGATGACGACCATACATTCATTCACCAATGACCAGGTTGTGCTTGACGAAGCTCATAAGGACCTGCGCCGCGCCCGCGCTTCAGCCCTTTCCATGATTCCGACAACAACCGGTGCGGCCCGCGCGATCGCGGAGGTCATTCCGGAAATGAAAGGCAGGCTTGACGGACTGGCCATACGCGTACCCACACCCAACGTTTCACTCGTGGATTTTGTGGCGATGCTCTCACGTGAGACCAGCAAGCAGGAAGTCAATGATAAACTGAAGGAACATTCACAAAGGGCAATGAAAGGCATTTTATGCTGCTCCGAAGAAGAGCTGGTATCCAAAGATTTTAACGGCAATCCCCATTCATCGATTGTCGATCTGCCCAACACAACCGTCATCGGCGGTAAAATGGTAAAAATACTTTCATGGTATGACAACGAATGGGGCTTCTCCAATCGCATGCTGGAACTCCTTTCCTTTATCATGAAATAAAATAATACATAAAAAGAGGTAACATGCATGAAGTACTTGGATCAGATTGATGTAAGCGGCAAAAAGGTATTAGTGCGGGTGGATTTCAACGTGCCCATGGACAAGTCAGGCAACGTCACTGACGATACCCGTGTCAAAGCAAGCCTGGCAACGCTTAATTTTATCAGGGAAAAAGGCGCCCGGGTGATCGTTATTTCTCACTTAGGACGGCCCAAGGGGAAAAGAGTTGAAGAATTTTCCTTAAAGCCGGTCGCCTCGATTCTTGCCTCAATGCTAAAAATTAACGTTCCCTTTATCGACGACTGCATCGGCGAAAAAGCTGAAACAGCTCTGGCAGCGATGAAAGCGGGTGACGTAATCCTGCTGGAAAACCTGCGCTTCCATCCGGGAGAAGATAAAAATGATGAAGCCTTTGCACAGGAACTGGCAAAACTGTGCGATGTATATGTCAACGACGCGTTTGCCGTATCGCATCGTGCGGCCGCATCCAACACAGCCATCACCAGGTTTGTGCCCGTCTGCGCCGCGGGCTTCCTCCTGAAAAATGAAATTGAATATTTCAACAAGGCCATGGGCAATCCCACAAGGCCGCTCGTTGCCATTATCGGCGGAGCCAAGGTGTCAGATAAAATCAAGGTTCTGGAAAACGTCATCGATAAAGTGGACCGCCTGATCGTGGGCGGCGGCATGGCCTTCACTTTTCTGAAAGCCCAGGGTTTTAATGTCGGCACCTCCCTGTGTGAAACGGAAATGCTGGATCTGGCTAGAAAAATTATGGACAAGGCCAAAACCAAAAACGTGCAATTCCTGCTGCCGGTGGATACCGTTATCGCACAGGAACCGTCAGCAGACGCTGAAAGAAATATTGTTGCCATAAAGGATATTCCGGAAGGCTGGATGGGTCTGGACATCGGCCCCGCAAGTATCACGGCGTTTTCAAACGCGGTAAAAACAGCGAAAACCATTGTCTGGAACGGCCCCCTGGGCATGTTTGAACTCGCTCCTTTTTCCGCAGGAACATTTAAGCTGGTGGATGCAGTCGTCCATTCCGGTGCAATGACCATTGTCGGCGGAGGCGATACGGATACGGCCATTCACAAGACCGGCCTGAGTGATAAAATATCCTACATCTCCACCGGCGGCGGCGCGTTTCTGGAACTTCTGGAAGGCAAGACGCTACCGGCTGTTGCCGCACTCGGTTAAATCGGAGGAAACCCATGAGAAAATGGATCGTTGCCGGCAACTGGAAAATGCATAATACGATTGCCGAATCCGTCGCGCTGGCTCGCGCGGTGAAAGAAGGAACTGCCGGCTTAAAAACCGGCGAGGTGGTTGTTGCTCCGCCGTTTACCGCGTTGCAGAGCGTTGGCGATACCCTCCGGGGCTCAAATGTGGCGCTTGCCGCGCAAAACATGTATTGCGAAGACAAGGGGGCGTATACCGGCGAAGTCTCCCCGTTGATGCTGAAGGATGTCGGCTGCATGTACGTCATCATTGGGCATTCAGAGCGCCGCAAATATTTTATCGAGAGCGACGAAACCATTAACTTAAAAGTGAAGAAAGCGCTGGCAACCGGTTTGAAGCCGATAGTCTGTGTCGGCGAAACGGACGGGGAAAGAAACAAGGGCGTCACAGAGGCGGTTGTGAACCGTCAGCTGCGCGGAGCGCTGGCCGGTATTGATAAGCTTGATAACGTCGTCATTGCCTATGAACCGGTATGGGCGATCGGAACGGGCGTGGTGGCCACCCCGGCGCAGGCCGGGGACGTTCACGATTTCATTCGCCGGCTTCTTGTTGAAATATACGGATGTATGGCCGCTGATGTTCGTATTCTCTATGGCGGCAGCGTAACCAAAGATAATATTGCTGAGTTGATTGCGATGGAAGATATCGACGGGGCACTGGTCGGAGGAGCATCGCTAAAAGCCGACGGCTTCCTCGGCATCATTTCGAAAATGCCCTAAAAGAGGTAGAGGTTAGAGGTTAGGGGGTTCGAAGAAAAAGCTTTTCATCACTTATTACCCATTACCCCTAACCTATTACCTATAACCCATTACCTATTTTATTTTATGATCAAAATTTTAATCGTTTACCATTCCCAGACCGGCCACACCAAACAAATGGCCGACGCCGTTTACGAAGGTGCAAAAGCTATTGAGGGCGTTGAAGTCATTTTGAAGAAAGCCAATGAGGCAACTCTCGACGACCTGCTGACCTGTGACGGTCTGGCAATCGGCACGCCGGAAAATTTTGGTTACATGTCCGGTATGGTCAAGGATTTTTTTGATCGGACTTACGGCGACGCCCAGGACAGAGTCTTCCGTAAGCCTTATGTCGTTTTCATCAGCGCCGGCAATGACGGCTCGGGAGCACTCAGGGCTATCGAGCGCATCGCCCTGGGCTACAAACTCAAAAATGTTTTCACACCGGTCATCGCCAAAGGAAAAATCACCGAAGAAACCCTGGAACAATGTCGTGAACTGGGTGGAACGATCGCCGGCGGTTGCGCCATGGGAATTTACTGAAAAAAAGTGTTTCCATCCGCTTATGGCAATCCATACAAAAATTGAAAGAGGTAGATATTCATGGGGAAAAAATCGCCACCGGAAAAAATAAAGTCAAAGCCCAGAGAATTTGTTGAAGCAGTCCTGATGGCCGTCGTGATAGCGGGTTTTATTATCTCTTTTATTGTACAGGCATTCAAAATACCGTCCGGTTCAATGATTCCAACACTGCTGGTCGGCGATCATCTTTTC
>JAGFXG010000185.1 GCA_017860985.1 Deltaproteobacteria bacterium | reverse complement strand
CCTGAAACACCAGCATGATGGCTTCACCCTGAATGGCCTTTCCAAACTTCGGAAAGCGGAGTTGCAATTTTTTGAGAATGTAATTGACCACAAACAAAGAACCAGCGGCGACAAGGCCACCCGAAAGAGTCGAGTCGGGACCGACCATTGCGTTTTGTACCGCATTGCTGATCAACAGAATAAATACCAGATCATAAACGGAAAGCTGTGCCAGTTCTTTCTTCCCGAACAAACGAATGGCCAGGATGATAAAAAAGTAAACGGCGACAGAACTGATGATGATCCGGATGTAGTTGTTTTGTAACACGTCCATCATAGGAAATATTTAATATTTATTTATCCTGAAAATCAAGTTAATTGAATCATTGCACGAAATTGTTATATCAGGAACAGGGTGTTGTCTTTTCTCCAGTCAAACTACACTGTTTTGGTTTTCCGATGGCGGTAGTATCGAAGCGGAATCACGATAACGAAGAAGGGAATCATATACATGGCGGCAACCAGCGGCTCGACCGGACCGAAAAACTCGGATGAGAAAACAATCACCAGAACATTGTTGATATTGCCCAGCATGACTGCGCCGGCCAGTTGATTTTCCAGCGGTCCCTTCCGGAAAAAAAAGATGCCCACCGCGCAGTAAACAGCTGCAAGCACAAAAACAACAACCACCGCCATGATAATCACGGACGGTTCTTTTTTGAAAAAAGGCGCATAGCGATAAAATACACCCAGATTGATCATGGCGAACATCAGCAGCGATAAAGGAAACTGAACTTTTAAAATCGGTGCGACAAGCCTGGGCAAAAGGTAGCGGATAAATTCAACGATGGCAATCGGGATAAAAATAACTGTGGCCAGCATCTTGAGCATGGGCCCAAAAGAGATGACCGCCTCTTTTGCGGCAACAGCCTTGATGAGCGCTGGAAGAGTGAAAGGAACCAGCGCCGAAGTGATCACAACCACCACCAGCACCAGCGAACTATTTCCACGAACCATGTTCGAAATCATCGGCGAGACCACACCTGCGGATACTCCTGTCAAAAGGAGGGCCGAAAGAGCGTAATCGGGTGCGATAAAATAAAAAACGAAGTACATGATAACCGGCAGAATGGTCAGTTTCATTACCGTGAACGCCAGAATTTGTCCGCTGTGACCTTTGAGCGCCTTCCACACATCGGCCAGATCAATGGACAGGTAGCTCAGAAAAAAATTGATCATGAGGCAATAAACGGGAAACATCTGAAACCTGGAACCAAAGTCAGGATAAATAACAGCGGCAGCTATGGAAGCAATAACCACAAAAACGAGCACAATATCATTGGAGCGAAACGAAGTTTGCATTGCCGCAAGCTAACAGATAACATCTATCTTATCAACATCTTTCATGTTTCTATTATATTGACTTATGGTCATGCTTTCCATATAATGCCGGCACATAAAAATCTATATTCAACAGGCACAAGGAAGGAGAAATAATATTATGGCATCAAATTTTCTTTATTCAACCCGCGATCAAAAGTTCATTTTAAAAGAATGGCTTGATATGTCCAAGGTCTTTGAAGCTGGACGCTTCCAAGGAGGATACACCGTAGATGACATTGATTCCATCCTGGAAAATGCAATGAAAATTGCCAAAGAAGTTGTGGCACCCACCAACGAGGATGGCGATACGATTCACGCCGTGTATAAGAATGGCAAAGTCACCACGCCCGAATCTTTCAAGAAACCTTACTTAACGGTTCAGGAAAACGGCCTGGGCTCAAGCAATGCCGATCACAGCGACCCCAGTTCTCTGCCTCTGTGTTTAATGGGCGCGACCAATGAATTCCTCGCCGCCGCCAATGCCGCCTCCGGTCCCTATGTTATGGCTACAACCGGCGCAGCAGGCCTGATCCGTGACTTCGGCAGCGAAAAGGTTAAAAATATTTTCCTGCCTAAAATGTTTTCGGGCCAGTGGGCAGGCACCATGGATCTCACCGAACCCAACAGCGGCTCGGACGTAGGCGATATCGTGACCAAGGCCACCCCGACGAATGAGCCGGGCGTCTACAATATTGTCGGCACCAAATGTTTCATCACCGGCGGCGATCAGGACATCACGGAAAACATCATCCACCTGACGCTTGCACGCATTGAAGGCAGCCTGAAAGGAACAAAGGGAATATCTCTGTTCGTTGTACCCAAATACTGGCACGACGAGGCCGGCGAAAAAAGCGAATTCAACGACGTCAACTGTGGCGGCGTAGAACATAAACTGGGACTGAGGGGATCAGCCACCAGCATTATTAATTTTGGCGAAGAAGGAAAGTGCCGGGGATACCTTCTGGGCGATGCCCCCGTTGAGGGCAAAGGCGAAGGCATGGCTCAGATGTTTCAGATGATGAACGAAGAGCGGACCGTTACAGGCCTGGCCGCCAATGCGGCAGCCACTGTATCTTACAATAATGCGGCAATGTACGCCGCAGGGCGCATTCAGGGTCGTCAGCTCACCAACCCCAAGGCCGGAAGAGTTCCCATTATTAATCATGAAGATGTGCGCCGCATGCTGATGTACCAGAAGTCCATCACCGAAGCCAACCGGGCGATGATTTCCATGTCCTACTACTGCATGGATATCGCGGAAAACACCGCGGACGAAAATGAGCGAAAACGCGCCAAGGCTTTTGTGGAAGTCAACATCCCGATCGTTAAGGCATGGTGCTCGGACATGGCTTTCCTGAGCATTTCAGAGGCAATGCAATGCTACGGCGGCTACGGCTTTTCGGAAGATTACCCGATCGCGCAACAGCTTCGCGACTCCCGTATTTACCCCATCTGGGAGGGCACCAACTTCATCCAGTCCATGGACCTCATCGGACGAAAATGGATGATGGCGGGTGGACAGGTTTTTGCCCTGTGGTTTGCGGAACTCGAAAAATTCGCAGCGGATCATAAAGATGACAAAATTGTGGGCGCTCAGGTCGCGCTGCTTGACGAGGCGTTAAACCAGTACAAGGAAATACAGGCGACCATGGCCGGATACCTCGGCCAGGGTAAGTTCGGCATGATCGGTTTCTTTGCCACACGAATACTGCATGCCACCGGCTATATATACGGTGCCAAGCTGCTTCTGGAGCATGCTCTCATCGCCCAGAAGAAAATCGACGAGATCGGCAAGGATCATTTTGAATACCCCTACTATGCGGGTAAAATCTCGTCGGCGAAGTTTTTCGCCCACAATCTGCTCCCCAATGTAGGTATGATTCTGCGGGTAATCAAGGAAGGCGATAACTCCGTCATGGAAATTCCCGAAGCATCTTATATGCTGGTTTAGAAAAATGTTTGGACAGGGCGGGGGCAAACAGGCTCCCGCCCTTTTTTATCACTTTCACCTGCATTTCGAAATCATCCATGATACCGCTTGCGAATCACCAGGCCATAGACAATCAGGTTGATTAGGATAACCAGTCCGCCGAAAATATACTGCGTTGAGACGGTGAGATTTTCCGGGTAGATCACAGGCAGAAGATACCGCACGACAAAGTCGCCGCTATAGGTGCTTTCACCCCCCAGACGCCGCAGATAGTTTTCCAGCGGTGTCAGCGGACAAATCCCCCCCGCAAACTCAATGCCCGCTCCCCAGGCAACCGCCGGCAGATGAATCCATGCCAGACAGGGCCTGCGCAAAACCAGCAAGCCTCCCGCAATAACAAAAATGATAAATAAAAAATGAAAAACAACAACCGTATCGGCGAGCAGCGGGTACATTTTCCTCCGGGTGAATCCTGTCAGGTATCGTACTGCTTAATCAATCGCCCCTTTTTTTCATAAGAACCGCGACGGCTTCGGCCAGACAGCTGTATCCGACAGCATCGGGATGAATTAAACTATCCCTCCCTGGCGGGCATTGATCAATCTGACTTGCAGGTATTTAAAGACGATTGCCGTACGTTGTCAAGAAAAAGCCGGGACAAAATGCTTTTTTTACATCTGCTTGTTTTTGTGTTACATATTTTAATATTCTCCGGATGGACAGGTACCGAAATGTTTGAATGGTTCTCAAAACAAAGACGCCTCAAGATCATGGAAGAGCCTTTTCCTTACGAATGGGAAGATATGATCCGCCGCAACATGGTTCATTACTCAATGCTTGGCGACGATGAACAAAAGCGGCTGCGCGGGCTGATCCAGATATTCATGACCGAGAAGTC
>JAGFXG010000018.1 GCA_017860985.1 Deltaproteobacteria bacterium | reverse complement strand
CTATAATTTTGTATGCGTCGGAGCTAATGGACATGCGCCCCCTTTTTCATTATTTTTCATTCGAAAACATGAAAAAACTATAACGGATTTAATTGTCTTATCCAACCGAAAATAATCATGCGAATATACTCTTTCTCTGTCATACATTATACCAGTTGCGTGACACCATACGGCAATACTCGTAATAAAATAAATCTGCTTGTTATTTCAAATATTCTCTCATATAATAATACCATTACCATTCACAAAATGCTGATATTCCTCTTTCCTGCTCTGTAATTCTTTCCATGTTGTTGTTATTTACAGGTTGACATTTCTATCATGTTTCACAACTTTTACCCCGGGTGTAAACACCCACTCTTTCAAGACATCCTTAAATATTATCTAGGAAGGAGTAACAGCAATGAAGTTTGAGAAACTTTGGAAAACGGAGGACTGGTGGTCGGTCTGGCTGGGCCTTGGTCTTGTTCTTGTTGCCATCATTGCTTTGTGGATGGGCACATCCATCAAGAGCTGGGCCGTTCTGCCGAGTAAAATCACCGGTTTTGCCGCCATCATGGCAGACTTGGCAAAGAATGCTGGCGGGTATCTTACCATCTTTTTAGTTCTTGGTGCGGTGTTCTGCTTCTCTATGTGGCTTATGGGACATAAATTAAAAGAATTTATTCCCGGCTTCATCATCCTGTTTGTCGGTGCACTGGTCATTTTTTATGTGGCCGGAACTAAATTCATGCAGGATTATAACATAGAGGCGCCTCTGCTGGCCCTGCTTGTTGGGCTGCTTATCTCTAATGTTATTAAAATACCCGCATGGATGAAGACATCGCTCCGCACGGAATATTATGTCAAAACCGGCATCGTCCTGCTGGGAGCTACCCTGCCTTTCACCATTATCGTCAAAGCCGGTCCCATTGCACTGCTTCAGGCGAGCATTGTTTCCGTGGTCACCTGGCTTACCATTTACTTAGCCGCCACCAGAATTTTCAAACTTGAACCACAGTTTGGAGCGGTATTAGGAGCAGGCGGTGCCATTTGCGGCGTTTCAGCATCCATTGCCGTCGGCGGTGCAGTTAAGGCCAAGAACGAACATGTTTCCATCTCCATTGCCGTGGTCACCGTCTGGGCCATCATCATGATATTCTGCCTGACCTTAGCTCTAAAGCAACTTGTTCCGGACACAGTATCTCCCGGTGTTGCCGGAGCCATCGTCGGCACGTCCGAGTTTGCCGATGCCGCCGGGTTTGCTGTAGTCGCTGAACTGGGCACCCGTTTCGGAGACGCACCTATTCAGGCCTTTACTCTAATGAAAGTGATTGGCCGGGATATCTGGATCGGCATCTGGTGCCTTATTCTGGCTATTGTTGCCGTCACGTTTTGGGAGAAGGCTGAAGAGGGAGAGAAAAAGGCCACCGTCGGTCTCCGGATCATCTGGGATAGATTCCCCAAGTTTGTCATTGGATTTTTAGCGGCCTCCATTATTGTGAGCATTGTTGGCACCATGGTACCGATAAATTATGCCGGAAAAGCCAACTGGGAAGACATGAAATATAAGGCTGATTTTTCTCAATACCAGGTACCGCCGCAATTTGCCGACCGCCTGATTATCGACTCTGCCGGGAAAACCATGAGCTTTAAGGGCACCATGACTGATGAAGAACTCAAAACCTTAACCAGCGTGACAACCAACCCGGATCAGGCCAAGGCATTAAAGCAACTTTCTGCCCAATCGAACTGGTTTGACAGCACATTTAGCAAGGCTGTCATAGGGCCTATCAAAAATCTCAGGACATGGTGTTTTGTGCTCTGCTTCCTCTGCATAGGTCTTTCCACCCGCTTTGCTGAAATGCTGACCTTCGGCATGAGACCCTTCTGGGCTTTTTCCGTTGGGGTCCTTGTCAATGTACCCCTGGGAATTTTCTTGTCAACTGTTGTGTTTGTGGATTACTGGTCAAAGATATAACGGTGCGGCAAATAACCTGAAGGATTTTGCGACATAAAGCAACCGGAGGAACAAACGACTAATGAGTGGCTTCGCAAGGCTGACAATAATCATGGATAAATCATCAAAAAAATCTTGACATATTTATAAAACTGAGTACCATTCAAATAAAAATAGGTATTCAAAATTAATAACTCATTCGGACGATATCAGGAGTTAAGAATGATTAGAAAAGGAGGCAAATCATGGCGGAATCAAAAACACCCTTGTTGGACAAGCTGGAAGAGGGGAAATGGCCCAGCTTTGTAAAGGACATGAAGCAGGCCGCCGAGAAGAACCCCATGGCCAAAGATCTCATCGCACAACTGGAGCTCTCCTACAAGGACAAGATCGGTCATTGGAAGCATGGAGGTATCGTCGGCGTCAAGGGCTATGGGTCCGGTGTCATCGGACGCTATTCGGACCGACCCGATCTTTTCCCCAACGTTCAGGCCTTTCACACCATGCGCGTCAATCACCCCACTGGCTGGTTCTACAAGACAGATGCCCTGCGCAAACTCTGTGATGTCTGGGACAAACACGGCAGCGGCCTCACCAACATGCATGGCGCAACGGGAGATGTCATTCTGCTGGGCACGAGAACAGAACATCTCCAGTCTTGCTTTGATGATCTCTCCGCCGCCGGCTTTGACCTTGGCGGCTCCGGATCTGCCTTGCGCACGCCTTCCGCCTGCGTCGGACCGGGACGCTGTGAATGGGCATGCATCGACAGCCTGGATATTTGCTACAACATCACCATGAGTTATCAAGACAAGATTCATCGCCCCATGTTCCCTTACAAATTCAAAATTAAGGTCTCCGCCTGTTCCAACGACTGCGTGGCTTCCATCGCCCGTTCCGATTTGTCCATTATCGGAACCTGGAAAGGAGACATTCAAATCGATCAGAAGGAAGTTCTTGCCTATGTATCAACCATCGACATTCAGAAGGAGGTCTGCGACCTCTGCCCGACCCGGTGCATGGAATGGAACGGAAATGAATTAAAGATATACAATGATGATTGCACCCGCTGCATGCATTGCATCAATCTGATGCCGAAGGCCCTGCGGCCGGGCAAGGAAAAAGGCGCGACTATTCTCATCGGTGGTAAAGCGCCCATTTTACAGGGAGCACTTCTTTCCTGGGTCATCGTGCCATTCATGAAAATGGAACCACCCTACGCGGAACTCAAAGATCTGATCGAACGCATCCAGGATTGGTGGGATGAATACGGCAAGTCACGGGAAAGGTTAGGCGAGTTAATCAAACGCCTCGGCATGAGAGTATTCCTGAGGGCTGTGGGTCTGCCGGCCGTTCCCCAGATGGTTAAGGCGCCGAGAACCAATCCCTACGTGTTCTTCTGGCCCGAAGAAATTCAAAAGGAGGTGAAGTGAGATGGCTAAAACAGATATCGGACCCCCTGATTACAAGACCATGCTTCCGCCCGTCATTGCAAGGAATTATGGGAAATGGCGTTATCATGAAATTCTCAAACCGGGTGTGCTGATGCACATCGCGGAATCGGGAGAAGCGCTCTACACCGTGCGTGCCGGATCACCGCGGTTGGTTTCAACGGACCATATCCGGGAAATCTGTGACATGGCGGACAAATACTGCGACGGTTATCTGCGCTTCACCAGCCGTCACAATATCGAGTTTCTCCTGGCCGATAAGGACAAGGTAGAACCTCTGATTGCCGAATTAGCCAGTCGCCAGTATCCCGTCGGCGGCACCGGACATTCTATTTCCAATATCGTTCATACTCAGGGATGGGTTCACTGCCACACCCCGGCCACGGATGCTTCCGGACCGGTTAAGGCCCTGATGGACGAAATCTATGAACATTTCGTCACCTCGACTCTGCCGGCCCATGTGCGGATTGCCCTGGCCTGCTGCCTGAATATGTGCGGCGCCGTGCATTGCTCCGACATTGCCATTCTGGGGATTCACCGCACCGTTCCTATTCCGGATAATACCCGTGTTCCAAACGTTTGCGAAATTCCATCAACAGTGGCTTCCTGCCCCACGGGGGCAATCCGGGGTGATATGAAAAACAAAACCGTGACCGTCAATCCGGATAAGTGCATGTATTGCGGCAACTGCTACACGGTTTGTCCGGCCATGCCGATTGCCGATCCCGAAAACGACGGGATCTCCATCTGGGTTGGAGGCAAAGTCTCCAACGCCCGGAGCGCTCCCAAATTCTCCAAGCTGGCGATCCCCTTTCTTCCCAATAACCCGCCGCGCTGGCCGGAGGTTGTGAATGCCGTCAAGAACATTATTGAAGTTTATGCAACTCACGCCCGCAAGCATGAGCGCGTCGGCGAGTGGATCGAACGTGTCGGCTGGGAGAGGTTTTTCACGCTGACAGGCATTCCGTTTACGGACAAACATATCGATGATTTTGACATGGCCACGGAGACATTCCGGACATCAACACAGTTCAAATGGGGGTGAACATGAGTGAGGACCTGAAAAAACGCATCATCGAACTCTTTCATGAAAAATCCAAGGGTGACAAAAAGATGTTTTACATCCGGGACGTCACCAAATGGCTGCCCGATGAAGACCGGCATGCCGTGCAGGATGCCGTGAAGGTGCTGCTCGAAGAAGAAGTTTTGAAATACTGGTCAAGCGGAAGTTCTACGTACCTCATTCTGGCTGAATTTTTTCCAAAGGAAGAACCTTGTTCCTGATCAGGTAATGAAGCATGAACCGACCCTGTCCACGTCTGATTATGGCCGCCCTCCGGGGCGGCGCGGGAAAAACGACCCTTTCTGTAGCTTTGGCCGTGGCTTTGCGCCAGCAGGGCATGGCGGTCACCCCCTTCAAAAAGGGACCGGATTATATTGATGCCGCCTGGCTTGCTCAGGCGGCATCCGGTCCCTGCTACAATCTGGACACCTATCTTATGGGTGAAGACCAGGTCGCCCGTTCTTTTTCACGTCATACCACTGAGGGCGCTATTTCCATCATTGAAGGCAATCGCGGACTCTTTGACGGTGTCAACGCCGCAGGTGAATTCAGCACGGCTGAGCTTGCAAAACTACTGCATGCGCCGGTTATTTTGATTGTTGATTGCGACAAGGTCACCCGAACGGCCGCGGCAATGGTTCTGGGCTGCAGGAATCTTGATCCCTCTGTCGATATCCGAGGTGTCATCTTAAGCCGCGTGAACGGCACACGCCATGCCTCTGTCATCCGGCAGTCCATTGAGGAATATACCGGTCTTCCCGTTTACGGAACTGTACCGCGATTGTCGGATCTGCCGTTTGTGCAGAGGCACCTAGGATTGATCCCGCCTGCGGAATCCGACCGCCTGCATCAGGCCCTCGAAAAGGCAGGGGCCATCGCCCGTGACTATCTGGACATTCCCGACCTCCTTGAGGTTGCTCAAAGCGCATCACCCTGGAGTATCGATGCATTTCCCAATCCGATCCGGGCCGGCAATACGCAGGATGTGCCGATTACCATCGGCGTCATCAAAGACACGGCGTTTCAGTTTTATTATCAGGAAAATATTGAAGCACTGACCGACCGGGGCGCTAAAGTCATCCTGATCAGCGCTCTTCATGATAAAGTCCTGCCGTCTGTCGATGCCTTGTACATCGGCGGCGGATTTCCCGAAACCCAGGCCGGATGGCTTTCCGCAAACGAATCCTTCCGCCTGTCGCTCAGAGAGGCGGCCGAAGCGGGTCTCCCGATTTACGCTGAGTGCGGAGGCTTCATCTATCTGGGTGAATCTCTCACCATTGGCGACAAACAATATCCGATGGTCGGCGCGCTGCCGGTAAAGTTCGGCATGGAGAAACGGCCGCAGGGACACGGGTATACCACCCTGACTGTGGATCAGGAAAATCCGTTTTTCCCCATCGGACAGACGATCACCGGTCATGAATTCCATTACTGCAGGATCCTTTCTCAAAACAATCATGAAACCCACACAGCTTATCGCGTTGTGCGGGGAACCGGAATGGACGGTCAAAGAGAAGGCCTGTGCCGGAAAAATATTCTGGCGGGTTTCACGCATCTGCACGCACTGGGCACTCCCGAGTGGGCGGGCGCTCTCATTGATAGGGCACGACATTATCACCGTACAATGTTAAATCAACCCCCCGTTTTTCTCATGGACAGGTCTGATGACACGCCGGATAAGCGGATGGGTTTATAAAAAATATTTCGATTAAATAATGAGGAGGTTTTGGAAATGCCACAAATTGAATTAGCAGGAAAAACATACGAAGTGGATGAAGACGGATTTCTTCAGGAGCTCGACAAGTGGAACGAAGAGTTCGCCCAAGCTTACGCACACACTGAGGACATTCAAGGCACGCTCACGGAAGAACACTGGAAAATCATCAACTACCTGCGCAGTTATTTCCAGCAGTTCGGTATCGCCCCCATGGTTCGCAAGGTCTGCAAAGACAATGGAATCGACATGAAAAAACTCTATGAGCTTTTCCCGACCGGTCCGGCCAAGGGTGGCTGTAAATTAGCAGGTCTTTCAAAACCGACGGGCTGCGTCTGATTTTATAAGCCATGCGGAAAAACTCTACATCGGTTACCAGAGATCCGGAAACTGAAGGAAGTATTCTATGGGATTTTATATTTTAACTTATCTGTGTATCGCCGTGTTCATCGGGGCGACCGGTTGCCTGATTTACAGGCAATTAAACCTTCCCTTGCATGTCCGCTGGGAAATATATCCGGTCCGGCATGAAACAACCGCAAAATTAGCTTACGGCGGTTCCTATATGGAAGAGGTGAACTGGTGGAACAATCCATACAAGAGCTCGCGCTTCAATGAACTCAAGTATATGGTGCCGGAAATTTTATTTCTTCGGGGCTTGTGGAAGGAAAACAGAAGCCTCTGGCGGGTCTCCTTCCCCCTTCATTTCGGATTGTATCTAATGATTTCCACCTTCGGGCTGCTGCTGCTTCATACCTGTCTCACCCTATGGGGGTTTTCGGCTATTGCCGCAGGCGGCGCTGTCAACTTCCTGCTTTCCGTGCTCATCGTTTCCGCAGGCTGGAGTGGCCTGATCCTGGGAAACATCGGCAGCCTGGGGATGCTCTACAGACGGCTGACCGATCGTGAACTGAGGGATTATTCGTCTTTTGCGGATTATTTCAATATCCTTTTTATCTGTCTTTTTTTCCTTTCAGCCTTTGTGGCCTGTCTTTCGGGCGATCCTTTTCTGGAAGGCGCAAAAGCCTATACGTTCGGTCTGCTGACAGCAGGATCTTCGCTCAATCGATATGCACCAGGTCAAAATGTAATAGGCATGGTGACCATCGTGTCGGCATCGCTTCTGGTGGCCTACATCCCGCTTACGCAAATGTCGCATATGTTCATGAAGTACTTCCTCTATCACAACGTTAAATGGGACGATCTTCCGAATCGGCCCGGCGGACAGATGGAAGTCGCCATTAAAAATAATTTTAAACTCAAACCGACCTGGCAGGCAAAACACATCGGAGCAAACGGACAAAAATCCTGGCATGACATTGCATCTTCAGCCCCCAAGGAGATGAAATGAACAGGAGATTGAAACCTTCCGATATAGCCTCCGTGTCTGACTGTCTCTGTCACATTGGACCGGGTGAGTTGACGCCCTTACCGTCGCCTTATGAAGATTTCAATCAGATAGCGTTGTCGCCTCTGAAACCGGAAAAGATCAAAAACATTGAAACATCCCTGGACGACACGGTGGCTATCGGCATCCCCAAACCTGCCACAAAGGAAGAAGATGAAGCCCTGGTTCGTCAGTTTCTTTCGGGACTGAAAAAACTTTTTGAGAAGGAAAACAACTGGACATTTTTACAGCCTTTGATGCTTTCCATGGAACATTGTGCCAAATGCCAAACCTGTTCCAATGCCTGCCCTGTTTTTGAAATGAGCGGCCGAAAAGAGATTTACCGGCCTATCTTCCGGTCGGAGGTATTGCGCCGCATATACCGGAAATATTTAAAACTAGGCGGAAAGATCACGGCCAAATTGACCGGCGACCTTGATTTAAACTGGACCACCATTGCCCGTCTTGCCGAATTATCCTATCGTTGCACGCTGTGCCGGCGCTGTGCTGCGGTTTGCCCGATCGGTGTGGACAACGGACTCATTAATCACGAAATTCGCAAGCTCTTCTCCCAGGAAATGGGCATTGCCCCCAAGGAGATCCATGAAAAAGGATCCGTTCAGCATCTCCGGGTCGGCTCTTCAACCGGCATGAACCCCATGGCGGCAAAGGACAGCGCCGAATTCATTCAGGAAGAGATGGAAGAGATTACGGGTTATAAAGTCGACATTCCTTGGGATGTCGAAGGCGCAGATATTCTGCTGCTGCACAATGCCGGGGAAATGCTGGCCTGGCCCGAAAATGTCGGAGCCTTTGCTATCATCTTCCAGGCCGCCGGAATTTCCTGGACGATGTCGTCCGAAGCTGCCGGTTATGACGCCGTCAATTACGGTCTCTGGTATGACGACGTTCAATTTTCGCGAGTTGCCATCAAGCACGCAGACATTGCCAGGAGGCTGAAAGTCAAAAAGATTGTCATCGGCGAATGCGGGCATGCGCATAAAGCGCTGACCGTTATTGCCGACCGACTACTGACAGGTGATCTCAATATCCCCCGGGAATCGGCAATGGTCACCCTGGAAGACATTGTGATGAGCGGAAAGTTGAAATTTGATCCCGGCAAAAACAATTTTCCCGTCACATTGCATGATCCCTGCAATGTGGTCCGGGCGATGGGTATTGTGGAACCTCAAAGAAATATTTTAAGAAAAATCGCGCCGCAATTCCGTGAAATGACGCCGCATGGCGTCGAAAACTATTGCTGTGGCGGTGGTTCAGGTTTCGCTATTATGTCAGGATATAATTTTGCCGAATGGCGAAATCTGGTGAGCAGCCGCAAAAAATTCCTACAGATTCTGGAAGCCTTCCATGATGAACCCCAGGAAGTTCCGAAATATGTCTGCGCCCCCTGCTCGAATTGCAAAGGATCCATCCGCGATATCATTAACTACTACCATGCCGAGGAACGCAGTAGTCTCTATTATGGAGGCTTGGTCGAACTGATCGTCAACGCTCTGGATGGTATGAAAAAACCGATTATCCGTTTCGGCGATAAACCGTCATGGGAATGATCGCACGAAAATGAAATTTATGATGAAACTTTTAATATCCGTTATTGCAATTCTCGTCATCATCCTGCTGGGGCTGTGGATTGCCATGACTCCGGCTATGGTCTTAATTCTGACCGGCATCATCCCTTATGTCGTCTTTGTGATCTTTCTTATCGGGTTTGCTTATCGCATTATAATATGGGGAAGAGCTCCCGTACCTTTCCGCATTCCTACGACGTGCGGCCAGGAAAAATCGTTCCCCTGGATCAAAGCCAATCCACTGGAAAATCCGGCGGGACTTCCGGGTGTGATCGGAAGAATGGCCGGGGAGTTATTCCTGTTTCGCTCTTTGTTCAGAAATACAGATGTGAAGATTATCGGCGGGCGGCCCATTTACGGCAGCGCCAAATGGCTCTGGTTTTTTGGCCTGATGTTTCACTGGTCGCTTTTGATCATCGTGCTTCGGCATCTGCGCTTTTTCACTGAACCGATCATTCCCTGGATTGGTGCTCTGTCCGCGGTAGACGGCTTCTTTGAGATCAGCGTTCCGGCCCTCTATCTGAGCGATGTCGCCATACTCGCCGGCCTGACGTTCCTTTTCTCCCGACGCGTGGTGACTCCGCAGGTCCGTTACATCTCTTTGTTTACCGATTATTTTGCATTGCTTTTAATCGCAGGGGTGGTCGTCACGGGACTTTTGATGCGACACTTTTTCCCCGTTGATCTCAACGCATTGAAAACCCTGACGATGAGTTGGATTACTTTTGCACCTGTTGTTCCTGAAGATATCGGCGTTCTCTTTTCCATGCACCTCTGCTTCGTCCTTACTTTGATCGCCTGGTTGCCATTCAGCAAACTGGCGCACGCAGGCGGCATCTTTATGAGCCCAACACACAACATGGCAAACAACAACCGGAGCCTGCGACATGTCAATCCCTGGAACGCCCCTGTGAAGCTACATACCTACACGGAATATGAAGACGAGTTTCGCGATAAGATGAAGGCCGTCGGCCTGCCGGTGGAAAAGGAGTAGCCATGTCGTTTGCCAAGATACCCAAACCGGATGACCTGATGAACATCGCTTACGCGCCGCCTGCGTCCGAGTGGATGAAGACGCCTGTCGACTTCCGTCCGGGAACCTGGAGCTACAGCGCTGCCGGAAAGAATCTGACGAGCCTTGACCTGCCCAATCCCCGGGCCTGGCAGCCCACGGACGAAGACTGGAAGCTGCCGGAGAACTGGAAAGAAATCATTTTGAGCGGCATGGCGGAGCGCCTGGAAAAGTATCGGTCCTTCCGTCTGTTTATGGACATCTGCGTGCGCTGCGGCGCCTGTGCGGACAAGTGTCACTTTTATATCGGTTCCGGCGATCCAAAGAACATGCCCGTGCTGCGCGCCGAGCTTTTGCGTTCCGTCTACCGCCGCTACTTCACAACAACGGGCAAACGCTTCGGAAAGCTGGCCGGTGCAAGGGACCTGACCGTCGACGTCTTAAAGGAATGGTTCTACTACTTCTACCAGTGCACGGAGTGCCGGCGTTGTTCCGTCTTCTGCCCCTACGGCATCGACCAGGCGGAAATCACAATGATCGGCCGCGAACTGCTCAACCTTGTGGGCTGCAACATCAACTGGGTTTTGGAGCCCGCAGCCAACTGCTTCCGGACGGGCAACCACCTCGGCATCCAACCTGGCGGGATAAAGGATATGCTGGAGTTTATGGCCGACGATATCGAAGACCGCACAGGCGTTCGGGTGGACGTCCCCCTCAATAAGAAAGGTGCCGACATCCTTTTCGTCACGCCTTCCGCCGACTACTTTGCCGACCCAGGCACATATACCTGCATGGGTTACATGATGCTGTTCCATGAAATCGGCCTCAACTACACCTTCAGCACCTATGCCTCGGAAGGAGGCAATTTCGGCCTCTTTGCGTCCCACGACATGATC
>JAGFXG010000184.1 GCA_017860985.1 Deltaproteobacteria bacterium | reverse complement strand
CAGAAGCGGCAGAACCGTTGTGGCTTCCGCATAAACCATCTGCTCACACGAGGAATCCACCTTGCCCCAGGAATTTGCTTCCTTGAGCGTGGAACTCGAGCAGGCACCGTCGCGCACATCGGCAACGGTTATCTGAACAGCATATTTATGCATGGGAACATCCTTGCCCAAAATCTCCGCGCAGACAACGGTATCCTGCGCGAAATTTTTAGGCACACCGCCCCCGATCATTAAAAGACCGGTTGTCCCCGCATGTATCTTGATCATGGTCAATTCCAGAAAATCCTTAACAGAATCAATTGAAAGATGATTGTCGGGCCGCTCATACTGGTGTATCACCAGACCGAATCCCGCCGAACTGTCAGAGAACGCGGGGCAGAAAATCGGCACATGGTTTTCATAAGCCACTTGAACCAGGGATTCTTTTTTCTTGGAATGTTTGACCAGGTATCTGCCCATTTCGGAGATGAACTCCCTCGATGAGTAAGGACGCGGGGGCAGCCCATCCGCTATTTTTTTAATCGTTCGATCGCAGTGCTGAAGATCGTCCTCGCTGATAAAGGTATCGTAAATCCGGTCGATATACAGACTCCGCAATAACTTATCATCGATAAACGGCGTTCCCTGATAGTGTTTGAAGCCCAGTGCTTCAAAAAAATCCATATCGACAATAGAAGCGCCGGTTGCCACAATCGCGTCCACCATATTGTTTTTCACCAGATCCACATACACCTGCATGCAGCCGGCGGCACTGGTCGAACCGGCCAACGTCAGAATGACCGCGCATTTTTTTTCGCCAAGCATCCGGTCATAGATATCCGCGGCCAATGCGAGATCCCTTGCGGAAAAGGACATCTTCTTCATCGCCCGGATCATTTCTACCGAATTGATCGCCTTGATGTCGATATGCTCGACTGCATTCTTTAATAAATCCTTTTTCTTCATGTGTTCACCGATCCCCTTTTTTTATCTTAGATAGGATTTGATTCTTAAATCAGAGCGGTTAAAAAGTCAATCTTTTGCGGCATAAATCTCATCCTGGTCCTCAATCTGAAGTATCTGAAAAATCAAGAGGAAATTTTCCTTAGCTTTTTCCTTTTTCTACGGTATAGGTAACCACCCTAAACCGAAAAACCGGAATTGCCATGGATACCTTTACACTGGCTGCGACCAGTTTCACAATTGCCCTTTCACTGTTCATCACGGGAAAGATGGACAGGCTGCAAAAGTCTTTTGCCGTCCTGTGCCTGGCCGTTTTCATTTTCCAGGCGGCCGCTTTTCTCAACGGGCTCCTCGCCGCCGGTTTCTGTAATCATCTTGAGCATCTGGGTCTTCTGGCCGGAACGATTGCGGTTGTCTTTTTTTTCCAAATGCTTACCCGCAATGAATCCTTTTTGACGAAGGGATTTCTGGCTGTGGTGTCTCTTCTCAGCACAGCAGGAGCCGTTTCGCAATTTACCCCTCTTGGCACACGACCGGGTTTTCATTCTGCCCTGATCGCCTATACCTGCATTGTCGTTGGCATCTGTTATTTTTCCCTGCTATACCATGTGAACAGATTATCACCGTCAACAGAAAAAAAACGTCTGGGTTATCTGCTCATTGCCTGCCCGACAGCCGCTTTCATCTGTTCGGTCGATCTTTCGGGTTATCTGGGATACCATTTTGCGCCGGTCAGCGGTCTCGTTTTATCGGCACTGCTTTATTTTACACTTTTGATTGTCGCATATCCCCAGCTTTCCGAACTGCACCATTTTTTCGCGCGGGCCTTTGTTATTGCCGTCAGCACACTGATCGGCGCAGCGATTATTTATCTGGTATCTTTCTTTTTCAGCGGTAGCGCGCCTTCTTTTACCAGCGTCTTCATGATGTCGTTTCTAATCATCATTTCCATCACTCCGGTCAGGATGATGTTGAAAAATATGTTTAATGTCCTCTATCCGGAAAGCAAGGATGTCTTTACGTCACTCTACGAGTTTGATGAAAAGCTGGAAAAGGAAAAAGCACTGATGCTCGCAGAAATGGCGCCGGTTTTCGCCCACGAGGAGGTCAACCGGCTGAACACTGTCGTCAGCCAATTTCTGGACTATGCCCGTCCTGCGATTGTCAACAGGCGGCCACAGGACATTAATGCCCTTGTTCTGCGGACCATTTCCATCATTGCCGCAAATCGCATGGCCGGTAATATTGCCATCTCGAACGAGCTTCAGGAGGGCCTGCCGCATGTCGACATGGACGAACAACAGATGCTTCAGGTCATGATTAATATTTCTCTCAACGCGATTGAAGCCATGCCCCGGGGCGGCAGTCTTACCTACAAAACATTAAAAATTGAAACCGGCGATGGTCCGGCCGTCGGTATTTCCATACAGGATACGGGCAGCGGAATCCCTCCGGAAAACCTCAAAAACATTTTCAAGCCCTTTTACACGACAAAAAAGAGTGGCGTGGGGCTGGGGCTGGCAATATGCAGGCGGATTATCAGGGAACATGGTGGTTCCATCCGGGTAAAATCCATTGACGGACAGGGAAGCATCTTCCTTATCCAGCTGGGTGTCAGGGATAAAATCCGCTACAATCCATCTTGATTTAATCACCAAGTTCTAATAGTTGGGAACCATGAACAAAATATTAATTGTCGATGATGAATTGAATATGAGGCTGGTTCTGGCTGCCATGCTGAAAAAAGAAGGGTATGGAGTCGCCGCGGCCTCCAATGGCTCCGAAGCGCTTCAAATTCTGAAATCCGGACCGATTGCCGCCGTAATCACAGATTTGAAAATGCCGCAAATCGACGGCATGGAACTGCTGGGCCGCGTCAGCCGGAAGTACCCAGACATTCCGGTTATCATCATCACGGCCCACGGAACAGTCGCCACGGCCGTTGAAGCCCTGAAAAAAGGGGCCCTGGATTACATCACAAAACCCTTCGAACTCGAGGAATTGAAAAACGTTGTGTCCAAAGCAATCAAGACAAGGGATTTAAAGGAAAATGAACTTTTCCTGCCCCCGGAAGAAATTGAACGCGGCGGCATCATCGGATCCAGTCAATCGACCATGGACGTATTTCACGCGATTAAACGGGTGGCTCCCACAGCAACAACCGTCCTAATTAACGGCGAAACCGGCACGGGCAAGGAACTGGTGGCAGAAGCGATTCACAGGAATTCACCACGGAAAAATAATCCGCTGATCAAGCTCAACTGCGCGGCTATCGCTGAGACACTCATGGAAAGCGAACTGTTCGGCTATGAAAAAGGCGCTTTCACGGGCGCGGTGATTACCAAGCCCGGCAGGTTCGAACTGGCACACAAGGGCACTCTTTTTCTGGACGAGGTAAGTGAAATTCCCAGGGACATGCAGGTGAAACTGCTGCGTGTCCTGCAGGAACAGGAATTTGAAAGGGTCGGCGGCCTCAAAACCATTAAGGTGGATGTCCGCATCATCGCCGCCACCAATCAGAATCTCCTGCAAAGCGTTCAGAGAGGAGAATTCCGTGAAGATCTTTACTACCGGATCAATGTTTTTCCCATCAACGTGCCCCCGCTGCGTGAAAGGATGAATGATCTTTTGCCCCTGGTGGAATTCTTTATTGATAAGTTAAACAGGAAACTGGGACTGGCCGTCCGCGGCATGGACGATACCGTCATGGAATTGCTTCTGCGGCATTCCTGGCCCGGCAATATCCGGGAGCTGGAAAACCTGATGGAGAGAATGATGCTGCTGGCAAAAAGACCCGTGATTACAACCGGGGAAGTGCCGCCGGAATTTCAGGCCAACCTGCAGGAAAATGCTGTTGCCCCATCGCCTGAAGATAAAGCATCGTTTAAAGACTTTATGCGCACGCACATGGAAAACGTGGAAAAACAGATGATCATCAAATGCCTGGAAGAGTCCGGGGACAACGTCACCTGGGCCGCAAAACAATTGGGCATCAGCCGGAAAGGCCTGCAATTGAAGATGATTAAATACAACCTCCGCAAATAGCCCCCGTCCAGCACACGCCGCTCATTCACCCGCTTATCCAGCAGAAGAAGAAGAAGAAGAAGAAAGATAATTCTCCGTTTCGAGGAAGGCAAAGATTTCACTGAAGGCCTTGACCACCTGAGGATCGAAATGGGTGCCGGCATTGGCCAAAATTTCCTGCTTGGCCTGAAGCGAGGTGAACGCTTTTCGGTAAGGACGATCGGTTGTCAGGGCGTCATATACGTCGGCCACCGCAATAATTCTGGCACCCAGCGGAATATCCTCCTGCGCAGCTTTATAGTAGCCGGTGCCGTCATATTTCTCATGATGATGAAGGATGATGGGCAGGATGTCTCCAACGGTTTCCCCCAGCGGTTCGAGCATATTGACAGCCAGCAGCGTATGCCGGCGGATATGGCTTCTTTCCTGAACGGTCAACGCCGTGACTTTCTGCAGGACAGCCTCACTCACGCCGACCTTGCCCAGATCATGCAAAAGTGCGGCAATCCTGATATTTTCTATATCAAACTGATTGAGCTTCATCTGCCTGGCGATCATTTTGGCAATAATGGAAACACGGTGGGAATGGCTCTGCGTATAGTTGTCCGCCGATTCAATCACCAGCGACAGCATTTCAATAATGCCGCTGTAGGTCCTTTGCAGTTCTTTTTGGGATTGTTCTTTTTTCTCATAAAGCAACCCCATGCAATAGCCTGTGAAAATCAGAAAGATTCCCCAGGTTATCAGATCGAGCCACTTATAAAACACTACGTTTTCTCCTGAACCGATGGCAAAACTGCCGGGAAACAGGTAGGCCATCAAACAGACGGCCACAACTGAAAAAATGGCTGACACAACAGCATAATGCTTGCCAAAAAAATAGGCACCCAGCAACACCGGCATATAGAAAACATTTAAAAACGCCCGCTGGTTGCTCACAAAGAAATAGATAAACAAGACGATGGCCACCAGCAGCAGAATGATGATCAGTTCTTTATCGAAATTGAACTTGCTTTTCATAATGCTTTTTTTATTCATGAAGAATCTCCGTGTTCAGCGTTGTGTTAAAAATTAAACCGGCGGCAGAACCGGCATAAAGACACAAACCTTAACCCTGAGTTAAATTCAGGGTGGTTTCAATGCGCTTGACCAGTTCTTCCTTGCTGACCGGTTTGGCCATAAATTCCCGACCACCCACCGTACCCGAGTCTTTTCTTACCTCATTCTTTTTTACCAGTGCCGTAATGAAAATGATGGGGATGTTTTTTGTGTGATCGTCCAGAAGCAGTTCCTCCGCAACCTCTGCCCCGGACATATCGGGCATCATGATATCCAGCAGGATCAGGTCCGGCTTGTAAATTTTGGCCAAATTCAGCCCTTCTTCGCCTCTGGTGGCGGTTATGACTTTAAAATCATGCACGGTGTTGGATTCAAGATTGAGCTTTACGAAAAAGGTAAATGATTCTTCATCATCAACAGCCAGAATACGGATAGGCTTTTCCACAGCAGCACCCCCTTGATCATTTGGCTACAGGCAGATTGACGACAATGTTCGTGCCCTTCTCAATTTCGCTTTCAGCGTATATGATTCCGCCATGCATGTCAATGATTCCTTTGGATATTGATAACCCAAGGCCGGTGTTGCCGACCGCTTTGGTGGTATAAAACGGATCAAAGATATGATCAATTTCACCTGCCGGAATGCCGCGGCCCGTATCCCTGAAAGAAAGCTCCAATCTCTCTTTACCTTCTGCATTTTTTACCTGCCTGGCGCCGATGATGAACTTTCCTTTCTGCTCCATGGCTTCAATACCGTTGATAATCAGGTTGACGAAAACCTGTATCATCTGGTTGCTGTCAATAGCAATCTTTGGCAGGTTTGTCTGGTAATCTTTAATCAATTCAATTTTTTTCATGAGGAATTCATGTTCTGTCAATGCCAGCGATTCATCAAGCAACGCCCTTATATCCTGTTCGACAAGCGCAACCGGTGTCTGGCGGGCGAAACTGAGCAGCCCCTTGACAATGGCATCGGTCTGAAGCACTGCCTGATTCAATCTTGCGATCACCTCGATAATCAGTGAATTCTGCTCGCAAGCCGTCTGCAGGTAGTTAATTCCCTGAAGAATAATAGCCAGGGGATTCTTGATTTCGTGGGCGACTCCTGCCGCAAGCATTCCGATGGATGCCAACTTCTCCTGCTGAAGGATGATAGCCTGCTTCTGCCGCAGGTCTTCATAAGCCCTCGTCAGCTCCAGATTCTTCGCGCTCAG
>JAGFXG010000183.1 GCA_017860985.1 Deltaproteobacteria bacterium | reverse complement strand
GTCTTTCATTCATGCCGCTGTTTCCGTACGGACGGATAACTGATAACATAAACATCTGAAAAAATCTGCCATAACTTCCTGTCCCGGGCAAACTATCCTTAAATATCAATGTATTCAACGCGGTTCGGTCAATGAATGCTCACCGATGTTCTTCCATCGCTGATGAGTATCCACTTGACAAAAAATGCCCTTCATCATTATAGGGTAAAAAATCCAAAATTATGCCTTGCCGGCAAAAACCATTTGGAAAAACAACGAAGAAAAGGCGGACCTGTGAGAAAAATAAAAAAAGTTCTGGTTGCCAATCGGGGAGAAATCGCCCTGAGAATTATCCGGACGGTTAAAGAAATGGGTCTCGATACCGTGGCGGTCTATGAAAAACCCGACCGAGAAGCATATTTTTTGCGTTTCGCCGATCAGGCCATCATGATCGGCGACGGCCCTCGCAAGGATTACCTCAATATTGATAAAATCATCTGGGCGGCCCGGAAATCCGGAGCAGATGCGATTCATCCCGGCTACGGTTTTCTGTCTGAAAATCCGGAGCTGGCTTCGTCATGTGAAGAGGCTGGAATTACGTTTATCGGGCCCCCGCCCCGGGTGATTCGCGATCTGGGCAACAAGGTTGTTGCCCGCGATATTATGAAAAAAGCCAATATCCCATCCACTCCCGGAACCGGGACGCTGGCCGACGGTGAAGAAGGCATCCGCCAGGCAGTCGAATTCGGAAAAGAAAACGGCTATCCCGTCATGTTCAAAGCACTGGCGGGCGGTGGCGGACGCGGCATCCGGAAAATCAACAGCGAACAGGATCTGCGGGCGCAACTGCCCCAGGCCCGCTCCGAAGCCCGTTCCGCATTCAATGACGATAGAATCTACATTGAAAAATGCATAGAATCCCCCCGTCACATTGAAGTGCAGATTCTGGCCGATGTCTACGGCAATGTCATGCACCTCGGCACAAGGGACTGCTCCATTCAGCGCCGTCATCAGAAACTTCTTGAAATCGCACCCGCCGATCTGGCACCCGACGTTCTTGAAGCAATCCATCAGACCGCCATCCGGGCGGCGCGCCAGGCAGGTTATGTGAATGCCGGAACCGTGGAGTTTCTGGTCGATCAGAAAACAAACGAATTCTGGTTCATGGAAGTCAATACGCGGCTTCAGGTGGAGCATACCGTCACAGAAATTCTGACGGGCATCGATATCATTCGCCAGCAGATTCTTCTGGCCGCCGGCGGCAGACTGGAGATTCCCGAAGAAAGAATCCACCTGGTTGGTAAAGCCGTCCAGGTGCGCATCAACGCGGAAGATCCCAAAAATAATTTCATGCCCGAAGGTGGAAAACGCGTCGAAGTATACCAGTCTCCCGGCGGACCGGAAATCCGTCTCGACGGGATTGTTTATCAGGGCTATAAAATACCCACCGATTATGATTCGCTTCTGGTTAAGCTGACTGTTCGCGGCTATTCATGGGAACAGACCATTCAACGCCTCAGACGCGCGCTGAAAGACTTTCTGATTATCGGCCCAAAGACAACTATCCCCTTCTATCTGGCTCTTTGCGAAGAAAAGGATTTTTGCAGAGGACAATTCAACACCAGCTATCTCGATTGTCACCCGGAAATATTTAATTACCCGGATACGGAACGTGAAATCGCAAAACTGTCCAAACTAATTGCTGAAATTCATGCCAGGAAAATCAATCCGTATGCCTATTAACGCTACAGGCAGCACTGAGGAGTATTATTTATGAAAAATGTACCGGCAGGCAGAATCACACCCCAGGAGCTGAAAAGCTCGGGGGTCATACCTGTTCTTGAAAAAATGCGCAGGCAGAAAGGGTACTACCTGACCAATACGGAAAGAGACCTTTCGCAGTCGGATTTTAAAAACCGGATCATGCCGCACACGCAGATTCTGGTCGCGCCCGAAAGAAACGCGGCAGGATTCTTTTCCCTGGAGATTACCGGCGGCGCGTCGGTGCACGTCGACATGCTGCGCAAACAGATGAACCCTCTTGAAAAACTGGAAGTGCTTGCAGGCTACATGCCCGATACGCTGTTTCAGACCCTTTGCCGCGGCATCAATTTATTCGGCTACAGGCCTTATCCGGAAAATGTTATCCGGCTGACGGTCGAAACATTTGCCCGTTTCGTCCATGTCTGGCGCGTTTTTGACTTTTTGAACTATATTCCCAACATGATTCCCGTCTATGAAGAAGTCAAAAAAGCGGGCAGGATTCTGGAGGCGGCTGTCTGCTTCTCAACGGGACCGGAGCACACCAATAAATTCTACCTCAAAAAAGTTGCGGAGATTCTGGATGTGACCGGGCCGGACATTCTTCTGGCCATCAAAAACCACGGCGGACTGGGGTCACCCAAACGCATTGGCGAGCTGGTGCGGGCAATTTCCCGCAAATATCCCGATCTGATGATTCATTACCATGGCCATAATACGGACGGCAACGAAATCGGTCGCATTGTGGCGGCGGTACAGAACGGCGCGAAAATCGTGGACGCCAGCGATCACGCGCTCACGGGCTTCTATGGCCCGCCGCCGCTGCTCACCGTTGTAAACACCCTGGAAGATCACGGCCATGAAGCCATCGGGCTTGATAAGCAGGCGGTAATCGAAACGTCCAACAAACTGAGGCATGAACGTCTCCATTACCGTGATTTTGAATCGCAGTTCTTTGGTTTTGATCCGACAGTCCAGACGCACAAACTGCCGGGCGGCGCAACGGGCTCGAGCTTTGAACAGGCTCAGAAAGGAGGATTTCTGGATCGTATGCCCGAAATCCTGCAAAATGAGCTACCAAGAGTGCAGATCGAGCTGGGCAATTTCTGGAGCGTCACTCCTGGTTCGCAGATTCTCTGGACCACCGCTGCCAACAATGTCATCAAGGGGGTGCGATACAAGGACGCCAGCGATGATTTGAAAAATCTGCTGCTGGAGCGTTATGGTAAATTTCCGTTCTACCGTCCCGGCAACGAAATATACGAAGCAGTATTCGGCAAAGACTGGAAAAAAATTCTCCGCAACGAAGGCGGCTACCAGAAAATCGAGGATGTTGACCTGGACATTGAAAAACGAATGCTGGAGCATGCTCTGGGCAGAAAGGCCGGCGATGATGAACTTGTCCTTTATCTCCAGCATCCAAATGACGCGGTAAGTTTTTTTAAGTTCGAGGAGAAATTCGGTAAAACCTGGGTACTGCCGCCCGGTGTCTGGCTCAAGCGCGGCGGTTTCAGCTACGGGGAAAAATTTGAATTCCCGGACGCCTATGGTAAGTTGCACACGATTGAAATCGGCCCGCATCGCCGCAGCAAAGACGGCTCCCATATCACGATTCTCGGGGTGGATTATCATCCCGAACCGATTTTGACCGTCATTGAAGATGAAGAAAAAAGCAAAACGAAGGCCGCGACCCTCTCTGCAAAGGAAATCGAGGCGCTGGCCCGCGCAGGCGACATCCGCGCAACCATCAAAGGACTGGTGAACCAGGTGCCCGTAGCCGATGGCGACGATATAGTCGAAGGCGATCTTCTGATTGTTCTGGAAGCCATGAAAATGCTGACCAATATCATGTCCGAAGTCAGCGGCAGGATAACGGAAATCTACGTCTCCCCCGGTTCATCCGTGGACATTGGTGACAAGCTGATGATGATTGAAATATAAAAGGAGCTGACCATGATTACCGGAACCCGCATCCTTATGTTGGTCTTGCTTGTCTTGATGTTTGGCCTGTCATCCGGCGCAATAAACGCTCAAACAACCCGGGAAGGCGCAAGTGCATCAAAGATGCTGAACTACAAGCTGCCGGTTACACGAAACGGCACCACCATCACAAAAGTCGCGACGTCATTCTGGCAAGGCGAATATCCCGGACCCATCATTGATGTCAGCTCAAAGAAATCCGGCAAGACGACCGTGCAGGCTTATAAATCACTTAGAAAACTGGACGCACCCATTGCCTGTTCCGTTATAAATGGAATATATCATCCCTGGTCAAAGACAAAAAATTCCGTCATAAAGAACAGAGAGATCGAGTTTACCTGCAGCGCTTTACAGGAAAATCCACAGGAATTTCAAAGGCTGGGTAACGCAGACACCGGATCACGCCAAGAGCAATGGCTGTATATAAAATGCGAGGAGGGTCATGAAGCTTTTATTCAAGACAGTGCATTATTAAAAACAAAAGGCGTCAAAAAGGGGGTTATTATCAAATACGGAGAAGTCGGCCCTCATACCACAAAGGGGGAAAGCGGGCATTGAGCCCTACTGTTGCTGTTGATTCTTTAATGCCCTACCAGCACAAGCCTTCGAGCCGTAATTCAAGTGTGAGGGCCTCTTGGTAATCCAATAATTTAATTGACATACTGAATCATTTCTCATATATTTTCCATAATAGATGCACGCTCTTCATGACATATCAATTGATTCTAAAAATAGCGTCTGACATGACGCAAAACGTTCAAACAACAACGAAACCGGTTATCAAATGATCAAGGCGTCAGTAATGTTGACCGTCCGGAAAATCATTGCCTCTTATAAAATCAAGAAGCAAAAAACCAGAGCTGCCACTTATCTCTTTGTTGTCATCCTGAGTTTCATTTTCTGTATTCCGACCATCGTTGGCATGGCCGCGAACGCTGATCCACTGAAAGAAATTACGGTCGTTCTGGACGACAA
>JAGFXG010000182.1 GCA_017860985.1 Deltaproteobacteria bacterium | reverse complement strand
ATGTTGGTTTTGGCGTCGGCCATCGCATTGATGTGAACGCGTTTGACCTGAGTGTAACTGTGGAGGCATTCCAGTCCGAGATCGCGGCCTACGCCGGACTGCTTGTAGCCGCCGAAGGGGCAGAAATCGGCAAAGACATGATAGTTGTTGATCCACATGGTGCCGGTGCGGACGCTAGCCGCAACGTGTTCCGCCCTGGCCGTATTACTGGAGAAAACGCCGCCTCCCAGGCCGTAAATGGAATCGTTGGCAATCGCGACGGCTTCTTCATCGCCATCATATTTTATCACGCAAACGACCGGCCCGAAAATTTCTTCCTGAGCGATGCGCATGCTGTTTTTCACGTTGGCAAAAATGGTGGGTTTAAAATAAAACCCTCCTTCCAGCCCCGGCACCACCGCGCGTTCTCCGCCTGTAATCAACTGCGCGCCCTCCGCCTTGCCAATCTTGACGTAGCCCTCGACAGTGGCCAATTGCTCACGGCTGACCAGCGGCCCGAGATGTGAGTCGGGATCGAGCTGATAACCGATTCGCAGGGCTTCCGCTCGTTTTTTCATTTTTTCGACAAATTCGTCGTAAATTTTGGCCGGGACCAGAACACGCGTGCCGGATTCACAAACCTGTCCCTGGTGGAAGAAGGTTCCAAAGCAGGCTCCTTCAACTGCCAGATCAATATCCGCGTCATCCAGGATGATATTGGCTGATTTGCCGCCCAGTTCCAGCGTGACTTTTTTGATGGTGTCGGCAGCCATTTTCATGACTTCGCGTCCGACTTCCGTGGAGCCGGTGAGGGATATTTTATCGACGTCCTTATGCGTGCACAACACACGCCCCAGTTCTCCGCCCGGTCCCGGAATGACATTGATGACGCCGTCGGGAATACCGGCGGCCTTGGCGGCTTCCGCAATAATGACCGCGGAGAGCGGCGTAACCGATGCGGGCTTTAAAACCAGCGTATTACCCATGATGAGCGCAGGGGCAATTTTCCACATGCCGATATTGAGGGGAAAATTCCACGGAACAATGCCGACGCACACGCCCACAGGTTCACGACGGATATAATCACGCCCCGGAGCAAACACGTTTCCGGAGACAGGAATTTCTTCCTTCCAGGGAAACCGGGTGGTAGAGGCCAGGCTTAAGTTGCGCAAAACGGAAATGCACAAAAGCGGCCAGTACTTGGCCAGATTGATTACCTGTCCGGAATCCATGCTTTCCGTTGCGGCCAGGCGCAGACCCTGCTGCGCGATCTGATCGGCAAAGTCCTGTATTTTCGCCATGCGGGCGGCAGGGGTCAGCCCGCTCCAGACGCCGCTGTCAAATGCCCTGCGGGCCGCCGCGATTGCCGCTTCGGCATCGGCAATGCCCGCCCTGGCTATAGTGGCAATCGGCAGTCCCGTACCGGGGTCAATTGATTCAAAGGTTTTACCGTCTTGTGCATCCACAAATTTTCCGTCGATGAATAGTTTGTAGCTTTCCATGGTTCCCCTTCCCCCGATCATTTAAAATGTCCTTGACTTGTAAAACCGATTCTGACTGTATATGCAGATGTAAAACGATTGTCAACGATTAGTGGTGTTTTATTAAAAATACCGTTTTATTATGAAACACTTTTCTGTGTTATTTGTGATGGTGTAGTAAGTCGTGAGATAAAGACATAACGAAAATAATACTTAGTTAACATTTACAGGATTTTACAATGATTCAGGAAAAAGACAACGCCCTCAACGCCCTGATGGCTGCATTCCCCTCTTCTGAAACATGGACCACGTTTTACCAAAACAAGGACAATTCGCTGATTGTCGACACCGTGCTCCATTATGCGGCTCGCAGCGGTCTGATCAAAAGCGCCGATTCGGGCAAGTTCGAGACGCTCCTGCAGCAGAACCTCCGGCCGTCGGTTTTCAAGCCGCTGCGTCATCTGAACCTTGAAGAGCTGCTGGATAAAAAGGAAGAATTCTTAAAGATCAGCCTCTCTGTGCGGGGATTGACAGAACGGATCAATGCGCTTCTGGCTGAAAAACAGATTGCTCTGCCTAAAGTAACCAATTCAATGCTGACCAGGCTTAAGAGAGAGCCTGTCGACACTGTGTACAAACAAAACGTTTTAAGAAGCCTTGCGTTCTGGATCGGTCATGAGCGGCCGGAGATTGCCGCTGACTGGCATTACGATACGCTGCTGGCCGTCTGCCGGGAGGGACGGCAGACCGAAAACTACCGGGAGGGCGCACGCATCGGTTTTGCGCTTTACAGCCGGGGCGATGTCATTGACCATGAAATTCTGGGCTGGCTTAAAAAAACCGTTAGATCCTACATCGACCAGTCCATCGGTCATTTCTCCTATGGCCGGTGGGGCAAGGTGAGAGCGCATGACATTACCACGCTTTACGTCGATTTCCCTAAGGAAATTCAGTCTAACGACCTGATTCACTACCAGCAGTGCCTGCGCAGCGCCACATCGCTTGCACACCAGATGGCCATCCGCTGGGCGCTGTCTCCCTATTCCACCAAAAACCGCTTTCTCTCCATCGCAATCGTCGTGGGAGAATATGCAAGTCTCGACAATCATCTGTTGCCGCTTTTAAATGCCAAACTTCCCGACGACCCGGTGATCCGCATGTCCGACATGGCCCGCCAGTGCGTTCTGATCAACGACATCCGCGTGGTGCTATGCCCCGAACCCACGGAAACGACACTTTTCAACGGCGAGTCCTTCGCCATCTGGTGGATCGAAGCCTTCTGGAGCACCCTGTATTTCGATTTCGTCTCCGAGTTGCTGGCCGATCCCATCCTTCAGAATCATCCGGCTGCCGTCGAAAAACTCAACCGGTTGCTCTGGCGGTTGCCGGACCAGGGCGAGGCAGATGCGACGGAAAACGAGGCCAATGCCGTGACCTCCTTTTTTAAATTTCCCCAGAATTCCCTTTTAGGTTTGGAAATTGCCAAGACTCTTTACTACCGGCGTCGTTTCAATGAGGCACTGGAAATCCTGCGGGTCGTTTTATCCATCAATCCGACCGATCTGATTGCCCGGACGCTACGGATGATTCTCCTTCGCAACATGGCACTGGAGGCGCCCACTTTTAACGCCGCTTGCGGGTTATTCCGTCAGGCCGGGAAGGAAGCCCGTTTCATTGAAACCAACTGTTCCTGCGAATCGGAAGATTTTTACTGTGAATATGCCGTCCTTCACATGGCAGAGGCCATGCGAACCTTGAGGCACAGCCGCTCGGATCCCGGGATCGTAAAGGACAAAGAAGCGTTCCTGGGATTGAAAAAAAATATTTATGCTTCCCTGTCCACAGCGCAGGATCTTTTTGAAAACGGCATTGCCGTATCTCCCTCCGCCATCCGCTCTGCCTACCTGCTTGGCAGCGTTCGCCTGCTCTTCGCCATTTTGAAAGAGGATGAGGATATTTTTACCAATCCCCGCAAAGCCCTGGCATGCAGGTATCAGACCGCCCGTGATGTTTCGGTCAATCTTCACTGGCAGATCGGCTATCGCCGCCACGACATGTCCGACGAGCGGCAAGGTGAAGTCACCGAACAGCTGCTGATGGTCAAGGCCAAAACGCACGACGATGCCATTACCCTGCAAAGCTACCGTCCCACCATTTATTTTTGTCATGCCGTCGCCCTGATGGATTTAAACCCCCTGCCTACGTCCACGGCCTTAAAGAGAGCTGAACAGGCCTTGCTCATTGCCAAAGAGATTGCTGAAAGCGTCAAGAAAGATGATGTGTGTATTTATTCATTTACCCGGACCTATGGTGAAATGATTCCAGCCGATGAATTCATCGGGCATATGAATAACGGTCTGCGGTTCATTGAAGAAATTACGAAAGATGAGGCAGCAGGACAAAAAGGAAAACGCTCTGCCGCAGTCGGGAATAAGGTCACACCCGGCCTGATGACGCTGAATTTTTAAAAGCGGAGGATTTGACGGCTGCAATAACCTCAACGGTGACGAAAAGGCTGAAACCCCTTGCCCCGATAAGATGAGGGCCAGAGGTCAAGATGCCGTTGAAACGTACCGGCCTGTTGCCCAAATAGCCTTTGAGCGACAGGCCGGCAAAACTGAATCGCCTATGAACGGTTTTTTATCCTGTCGATATTCAGGGTGGCCTGCCTTAGCAAGTCTGCAATCTCGGTCTGTTGGGAACTTGACAGGGATTGAAATTTCCCCATTTTGCCGCTCACAT
>JAGFXG010000181.1 GCA_017860985.1 Deltaproteobacteria bacterium | reverse complement strand
TGTCCGCCTGCATGGCAGTGGTGAAACGGTGAGTAATGATGAGCGCCGTCCGGCCTGCGACCAGTTGGCGGAACCGTGCCAGCCAGTCCGCTTCGGCCCACGAGTCCATTGAGCTTGTCGGTTCATCCAGAATGATCAGTTGCGCCTGCCGCAGGAAGGCCCGGGCAAGAGCCAGCCGTTGCCATTCGCCGCCACTCAATTCCGCGCCGCCAAACCACTTACCCAGGACCGCAGAATAGGTGTCCGGCAGGCGTGAAATGGGAGCATCGGCGCCCGCGGCCCTTGCTGCGGTTTCAATTCGCGCTGCATTGCATCCGGCCTGCTGTCAATGTCGCCAAAAGCAATGTTGTTGAAAACCGTGTCGTGATAACGCACCGGCTCCTGGAAAAGAACGGTGGTCCGCCGTCGGAGCGATTCTGTGGAGAGAGTGCGGATGTCCCGGTTGTCGATCATGACATGGCCGCCTTCCGGATCGTAAAAACGGCAGAGAAGCCTGATGAGCGTTGTTTTTCCCGCGCCGTTTTCCCCCACGAGCGCCGTAATTTTCCCGGCTGGAATGCTCAGGTTGAAATTTTTAAGGGCAGGCCGGTCGCTGCCGGGGTAACAAAACGTTACGTTCTGCAGGCGGATTTCTTTTTGAATTCCCGGGTGGGGCGGCGGATCAGAGGCCTCGGTGATTTTGGGCTTGAGTTCAAGAAACTCAAACAAATTTTCCAGGAACATAATGTTGCGGTAAATTTCTCCTGCGCTGCCCAGAAGGGAACGCATCATGCGCTGTCCCTGAAAAAAAGCCTGGACAAAAAGCGCCATATCCCCAAGGCTTAAAAGCCCCCGTGACGCCTGAAGGCCCATCCATGCCAGAGCCCCCGCCATGGTGGCCAGACCGATCAGCGCCGCCACAGCTGTGGCGACTGCTTCATTGCGGGCGAGTGCCACCCTTTCGCGGCGCAGCCTTGTGCGCAGATCCTTGAACAATCCGCGGAAATGAGTGCCCAGGTGAAAAAGCCTCATTTCCGCCGCCGCCTCGCGCGACGTCAGCATCATATCGTAGTAATTGGTCTTGCGGATAGCCGTGGTATTGCGCATCCGCCACAGGTGAAAACGCATCGTGTGGCGGATGACCACAACAAGCGCGGGAATCGTGCTCAGGGCCAGTAATACGGGAATCCAGATGCCAAAGGTCAGCAAAACACCCGCCATTGCCACCAGTGTGATGAAGCTTTGCAGCAGTGTCCCGGCATTTTCCATTAGCGCTGTGGGTCGCGAAAGCGCATCGACGCGGGCGCGGTGAAGCTGATCGTAGTAGTCGGGATTGTCATAAAAGGACATGTCCAGAGACATGGCCTGTCCGTGAATGAGTTCGTGGACGGAATCCTGCACCCGCTCTGATTGCGCCGTCCGCAGCCAGCGGCTGATGCTTTGAAAAACCTCGATCGCTACCAGAACGCAAACCATAGCGGCCGCCGCCGGAGCCAGCGAAACCAGCCCCTGCAATCCGACACTGTCTTTGATGACCTGAGCAATGCCGTCCACCAGTACCTTGGTCAGGTACACCATGGCGACCGGCAGCAGCCCCTGAACCAAAAGCAGCCCCAGCCACGCGACGGTCAGCCCTCCGGCTGCACGGTATACCAGGCCAAAGGCCATCGGCAGATAAGGAAGCTGCGCCTTGAATCGTCGGGCTGCTTTGCTTAATTGTTTAATCATTCGTTTCCAGCTTCCTTTTTGTCCTCCTTGGGAGGGGGTGCAGGGGGAGGCTTACTCCGTTTTCAGGAAAATGTCGAGACCACGGTGTATTGACGGTGGCCTTTCGCGCCGGTCAAAATCAACTGGCCGCATCTAACCCAGGCATGCGCCGCCAATTTTTCCGGCTTTGTTTCGTCCTTCATTACCCCCAGGTATAATGTTCCCGGGAAGCTGCGGCGTTTGAGCATCCACTTGGCCGCTACGGCCTGGGGCAGGCAGACGCTTTCCCACGGTGTGTAGTTTGCGGCTGAACGGACAGCCCAGCCGATCATTCTGGCAAGTTGCAGATCAGCTGGTTGAATGGATGCATCCGCTTCCGTCATGTGATCGCCCAGTGATTTGGCCAGCCACCGAAACGGCAGAATCAGCACCCCCATACGCGCCAATGCCAGCAGCAGAAATGCTTCCAAAAGCATCATGCGCTCTGTCCGGCTGCGCCGATGCCACTTTGCGTATGTTTTTTTCAAGGAAACCATGGAGTGTTCCTTTAAACGGGAAAAGTTTCGCGTTATAAATGCAAGTGTTCCGGGATTGGAAATCGGCCTGCCCGATACTTTTTCTCATTTAAAAAGACCCGGAATAGTTAATTTGCTAAAAATTTTCCTCCAGCGCGTCCATCAGTTTATCCAGTAAAAAACCTTTAGCGGGACGCACTACCCGGTGAACGTTTGTGCGGGACGCAACCGCCGCGCACTGCTTAAAATGCTCCTTTTTCCCGCCCAGGCCGTTGAGGAATTGCAGGCGGTAGGTATTCTTAATGATAAAATTGATCTTCTCCGCTCCCGTCAAGCGACTGATTTCAATTGCATCTGATTTGGCAGCCTCCAGAACGAAAACGGATTTCAGGAGAACCGGTGATTTGTGGACAGGGTCCACGGGCAGAAAGTATTTGTCCATCCCCTTCGTCCAGCGGACGCTTTTAAGCTGATCTTTATCATGCTTAAGTTTTGTAAGAACATCGGCCCACAGTTTCAGGCGGGGAAATCCAGGGATTACAGCCGGTTGACCGTTGATCATTCCAACCGCGCAAACATCGTCGGCCAAAAAGGGATAGCCGCGCCTATGGAATCCGGCAGCCAGTGTGGATTTTCCGATGCCGGAATCTCCGGTGAAAAGGACGCTTCGGTTCTTTGTCTCTATGGCTCCCGCATGCAGCACCAGGATATTGCGTTGATGCAAAAGGGCGCCGAAGGCCGATCCCATTAAATAAATCAGGACACTTTCATCTTCCGTGCCTGGTTCGGGCGCTACAACGATGTACCGGCCGTCGCGCACATAATAGCGGGCCACGGAGTCCACACGCAGCAGAAATTCGCCAGGTCGGGCCTGGTAACGCGTGTTTTTGCTTTGCGGATTGGCCAGATGATCCGGAGGATTGCCGTATTCAATGACCACATCCGGCAAACGTATGCCGGAATGCCCGGAAACGGGCGCGGCCGGAAGCGGAATTGCCGAATCAATCTCTAATCCAAAAATATGATATCGATTAACCACAAAAAACCCTGATGGAAGATTTATCCCGCCTTATATTGGAAAACGATTGTCCTGTCAAAGGCAGGTTACGGTTTTAGTGATTATCTAAAGTAATCCGAAATGCAGCCATGTCGATAACTTTTACAAAGTTGTAAAAAAAGGACGGATCAATAAACGATTTTGGCTTTCGCTGCCCTGTTTGTAAAAATAATAATAAGTAATAACAGTATTATAAGGATCTATAACCATCGTAATAATTGTTTAAGGTATGATATTTGCTTACGAATCTTTGCAAAAAACTAACTAAAGTCCAAGGACTATTAATGAAGAAGGACAAGTCTATTTGTTTTCGGGTCAGCGGGGAAGTGCATGACGGTTTGATAAGGGTTTCCAGGGAGGAAAGGCGGTCTTTATCTTCGACAATCGAAATCATTTTGTCTGATTACCTGAACAAAAGAAAATCATCCGCTGTTGAATCGCGGAATGAAAAACGGCAGTACCCCCGTGAATCACTTTCCGTTCCGGCAGTCATCATCCAGGCGGATAGCGAACAGGAATGTATCGTGGATATTACCGAGCTCTCCATGGGCGGTTTGAAAATATCACTTGCCAAGGAGATGGAAGAACGGTTGAAGATGGAAGGGAAGGATGCTAAATTTGAAGTTGTTTTCAACCTGCCTTCGAGCAGCAAACCCATTCGTTTAGCCTGCCAGCCGAAAAGAGTCGTCAATAACGAAAACAGCGTTCATATTGGCGCGGCGTTTGTCAATGCAGACAATCACAACAGCAAAGCACTGCGCTCTTATCTCATGTAGTACTGCTTTTTATCTCATGTCCGCTTCTGATGTCGAAATTTTTTACGATAACGAAAAAATTGTAAAACAACTGATTATATTGATGTTTTAATTTATCGGGATTTTGCCTGATTTCCCTGGGGCATTTCGGGGGGGCACTTCTTTAGGGCCGAAAATAAAAATATTCTATATTATTAGTTATTTATGAGATTGCTTTACACAAAGCTTCCACGTATGCCATTTGCTTATGAACGGGTCAATAATGTGTAACAATTTTTAGCAATCATGTTGTGCTGTTTTTAATGTCGGATGTCTTTACAATTATGCAAATCAGTAATTTTTTGCTTCTGGGGGCCATATTATTATTTTTTTAATTTATCAATGATAACAACATTTTAATGATCATATAATGGCCGATTTAAACGGATGGCATGCTCTGTGCTTAATATAAGACAGTAATAGAAAAATGAAATTAAAATAAATTGAACAATATACGGAGGAATGAAAAATGAAAAAA
>JAGFXG010000180.1 GCA_017860985.1 Deltaproteobacteria bacterium | reverse complement strand
GGAAAAAATACGTCGGCGCATCTGATCGAGGTCGGGGTATCGGTGGATGCGTCCCGAACGATCCACGGTGCCCCCGTACAATTCAAAAAAGCGCGCCAGATTGCTGGGGTGTCCCACGTTCATGGCGTTGGAAATACAGGCTCGCGACGGCGATACCTTCTGATATTTTCCCGTTTCCAGGAAAACGGGGAATTCGTCGTTTTCGTTGGTCGGCATAATGAGCTTAGCCCGTCTGGCGTATTCACAACCCAGCGCATCTCCGAAATTTCCCGAAGGAACGGAAACCAGAATTTCCTCTCCGGCTCCGGCCAGCTGCGCGTAAGCATAAACGTAGTAAACAATCTGCGGCAGAATGCGTCCGAAATTGATCGAATTGGCCGATGACAAATTAAAACAGGCAAGCTCCGCATCGGCAAAAGCCTCTTTCACCAGATTCTGACAATCGTCAAATTTCCCATCAACACAAAGCGCCTGCACGTTGCCGCCAATGGTGTCGAGCTGCTTTTTCTGCATCTGGCTCACTTCACCCGCCGGATACAGGATATTCACATCAATGCCCGAAACCCCTTTGTATGCTTCACCCACCGCGCTCCCGGTGTCGCCGGAAGTCGCCACCAGGATATTTAGCCTCTCCCCTTCGGGACGGCAATAACTCATAAGCCTTGCCATCATCCGGGCGGCAAAATCCTTGAAGGATGCCGTCGGTCCCTGATCGAGGCGCAGAACAAATGCCCGCGGATAGACCGCTTCCAGCGGAACGGGATAATTATAAGCGTCCTTTACGATCGATTCCAGCACATCGGGCGGATATTCTTCGGACAGAAAAGCTGTGGATACCAGCAGGGCGGCCTGCCAGTAAGGTTTGTCACGGAGTGCGATAATATCACTCATGGAAAGCTGCGGAATTGTGTCAGGTACAAACAGGCCTTCATCCGGCGCCTGACCGGCGAGCAGCGCTTCCTGAAAGGACACGTCTGTGGTAAAGGGAGTAATTCCCTCCATAGCGTTCACATGACGATTGGTACTGTAATAGCGAATGGACATCTTTCACATCCTTATCTCATGTTTTCTTTAAACTTATTGGCGCAAATAAATCAACAAAAAAGACAGGTGAAGCAGGAGCTGTGTTCACGCTCCGTTCTGAATAACTGTTGGAAAATGATAACTTCTATGTTAAAAATCATGAAGTTTCAAAAAAGCGGCGCAACGTTTATTTCAAATTGAGGGAACATGGAAGAAAAAAAGCCTTTCCGTTTGACGGAAACTGTCCAGAGCGCGGGTTGAGCCTGTAAGATCGGTCCGGGGGACCTGTCCGAGATTCTCAGCGATTTACCGCTCATATCCGATCCTCATTTACTGACCGGATACGAACACGCGGAAGACGCGGGAGTGTATAAAATTTCGGATGTCCTCGCACTGGTTCAGACAGTGGATTTTTTCACGCCGACGGTGGATGATCCGTTCACCTTTGGACAGATTGCGGCAGCCAACGCGATCAATGATATTTACGCGATGGGAGGCACCCCCCTGACCGCCATGAACATTGTATGCTTCCCGATCAAGACAATGGATAAATCCGTCCTCAGGGAGGTTCTGCGCGGGGGACTGGATAAAATGCGTGAGGCGGGCGTACTGTTAATGGGCGGGCACAGCGTGGAAGACAACGAAATCAAATACGGCCTTTCTGTGACCGGCACAATTCACCCGAATCGGGTGTTGTTCAACCGCGGCGCCAGAGCGGGTGACAAACTGATTCTGACCAAGCCGCTGGGCACCGGCATTATCAGCACGGCTCTCAAGGCCGAAGCGGTTGATGATGCATTGCTGCGGAAATCCATCGCCTGCATGACGGAGCTCAACAAAAAAGCATCCGAGCTGATGATCGCCGCGGGCGATATTCATTCCTGTACGGATATCACAGGGTTCGGTTTTTTAGGACATGCCTGTGAAACCATTGAAGACACCGACACGGGCCTGCGGATTTTTTCGTCGAAGATACCGATCCTGGAAGGAGTGCAGGATCTGTTGGAAACGGGTTACATTCCCGGTGGACTCTATCGCAATCGTAACTTCCGCATTGGTCAGGTGGAAAAAGCGCCGTCCTGCCCGGACTGGATTTTTGATGTCTGTTTCGACCCGCAGACGGCGGGCGGTCTGTTCTTCAGCCTGCCTGCCGAAAAAGCGCAACCGCTTGTGGAAACTATGCAAGCGAAGGGCATCTCGGACGCGGTGGTCGTGGGCGATGTGGTGCGCGAGCATCCCGGTAAAATTTTCATGGAATAATTTTCAAAAGCCGTCCAATGCATAAGGAAGCATGAAACTTGAATCGACTCCCTTTTAAAAATGAGACTCAACAGAATTTAAAAAAATTGCTGGAGCTGGCAAGACCCGACGATTCACTACTTGTGCTAATGTATGGCAGTCCGGACCCGGATGCGATTGCCTCGGCCATGGCGCTTCGTGAAATTATCCGGCGAAAAAAAGGCCTGGCCAAATGTGTTTTTGCAGCAACGGAGCCTTTTCGACGCCAGCAGAATAAAGAGCTGGCCCAGGCGATGCGCCTGAACATTCGATTATTGAACCAGGTGGACTTAAGCGACTATCGACTTATCGCGCTGGTGGACGCGCAACCTTCCTTTTTCGGTGATCAGTTCCAGTCAACTAAACCAGCTATCGTCTTTGATCATCATCCCCGCCAGGGCGACTGGTCAGCGGAACTGACAGACATCCGTCCTCAGTACGGAGCGCTTTCCAGCATTTTTACAGAATATCTTTTGACCGCGCGCGTGCGCATCCCCCGTAGTCTTCACACGGCGCTTCTGTACGGCATCAAAACGGATACGGACAATTTCGACCGCGAAACAATTGCTGAAGACATTCGAGCCTACATGTACCATGCCCGACGTGCCAATATGCGGTTGATCAAACGCATTGAACTGAATCAGACACCGCTCAGCTATTTGAAATATTTTGATCATGCCTTTCATCACATGAAGCACTATCGGGGTCGTCGCGTTGGATTTCTGGGGCATGTAGAAAGTTCGGATGTTTGCGTACAGGTGGCGGACTTTTATTTACGTATGATCGGCACATATTATGTCGTCGTTGCGGGAATCGTCAACGACAAACTGATTATTATTTTCCGGGGAGACGGCTACCGCCAGGATTGCGGCGCAATCGCACAAAGCGCCTGCGGTCTGATTGGTCAAGGGGGCGGTCATCGCAGCGCCGCCCGTATTGAAATCCCCCTGGATGTTTTAAAGGCAGAATTGAAGGGGAACTTATCCCAGCAGAGCATTGATCATTTTCTGAATCAATGCCTGAAAAAAAGCAGCATGAACAAACCGGACTCATCTACTGTCAAAACGGAGGAAGAAAAAACATGAAAGACATCGGTTTTCACAAAGAGCTCACCACCGGATGCTACCTCAACCCCTTTGACGGCTTCGAACCAAAAGACATGCCCATTGAAGAGCGATATGATGAAACCACGGGTGTAGCCAGCCGGATCCTGCCCTACCGGGTGCATCCCGCCCGGAAACCGGACACCGACGTGTATGTGGAAAAATCACCTGAGTCGATCTGTCCATTCTGCCCGGAACTTTTTGAAAAACTGACACCGAGATTCACACCGGATATTATCGAAGGCGGACAATTCAAAAAAGGAAGTGCTTTTTTGTTTCCCAACGCGTTTCCTTACGATGCCGCCAACGCCGTGGCCATCTTATCATCCCGCCATTTCATACCACTTGATCAGCTGACGGCTGAGACAATGCGCGACGGATTTGCCGTCTGCCGCGATTATTTTTTTCGCATCGCCGAACTGCAGAAGGGCTATCAATACTGTTCGATTAACTGGAACTACATGCCGCCCGCAGGAGGCGGGCTGATTCATCCCCACCTGCAGACCATCGTGGGCAGAAAGCCGACTAATTTCATGCGGCGGCTGTTAGCCAGCGCCCAAAACTACATGGCCGCATCAGGCGGCGGCAACCTGTGGAGGAATATCCTGGTGATGGAACAGGAGGCTAAAGAACGTTTTATTGTGTCCACCGGCACTATCTCCTGGCTTGCCGCGTTTTCTCCCAAAGGCATGGCCGGGGAAGTCGATTTTTATTTCAAGGAAAAGACGTCATTTTTCGACCTGACCGAAGCCAACTTTGACGAGATGCTATTGGGTCTGTCCAGGGTTTTTCTTTACCTGTACGTAAATAACTACATGAGTTTCAATCTGTCGCTCTACGCGACGATGACGCCGGAAAAGAATTTCTGGGTGCAGGGCAAAATCGTACCGCGCTTTGAACTGAATCCTCTGGGCACCAGCGATATTAATTATTTTGAAAAACTGCACGATGAAATCATCTGCCCGATAGCACCGGAGCAGCTTTGCAAAGAGCTCCGATCCTATTTTGTGTAGTCATCCAGGAAAGCGTCAGGATGATCCTGACAATGCATTTTATATTT
>JAGFXG010000017.1 GCA_017860985.1 Deltaproteobacteria bacterium | reverse complement strand
CACACGGAATTCACGCGGGAGATGAAAACCTACGTGCAGCGGCAGATGGAAGAATATATCGTTTTTCTGGAAAATGTTACCGGTCGTAAGATGGATCGGGACCGCATGCTGGATGTCGGCAAACTTTCCTTCGAGGGTCAGCAGCTCTGGCAGGAGGTTTTGGATACGACCATGAACAGACCCTCCCCCATGACCGCCTTCGACGCCTTTTTCTTTCTCGCCCTGATCGTCACGCTCCGGGGAACGTCACAGGCTGTTGACTTCTACCGGGGACTTCGCGATGAAATGCGCAGAAGGGCCAGCGAGGGAAAAGGGGCCATTCCCCGGGAGCGATACCGCCTGCTGTGGGACAACCTGCCGATCTGGTACCGTCTGAAATGGCTGTCTCAGGAATTTGCCAAGCACGACGCCTGCCTGGTGGCTGACACCTACACATCCGCCTGGTGCGGCTCTTTGAAGTATGTTGACCAGAATGATTTCCTCGGATCCGCAGCGGAATCCTACACGCGCATTTATTTGAATATCGGCGTGGACAAGATGGCGGAGATCGTTCTTTCCATGATCGATAAATACGGTGCCGACGGGATCGTCATGCACTCCAACCGTAGTTGCAAGCCTTATTCCTTCGGTCAGTATGACATCCAGAAAATCGTTCAGCGGGAACGGGGCATTCCCTCATTGATGCTGGAAGCCGATATGTGCGACGAACGGAATTTTTCCGAGGCTCAGATTCAAACGCGGATCGATGCCTTTATGGAAATGATTCGTGCGGGCAAGGGGGCATCCTGAAGGGTAAAGATAACATGCCGTGCCCAGTGACATGCGGGGTCCTCTTGGCGACACCAAAATAAACATTACGGGGTATATGTTAATGAAAGCTCGAAAGATTATCTTAGCTGTTATCTGCACGCTTATGCTTTTTGCAACTGCTGCCATGGCAAGCGGCACATCGTTGCAGGGAGAAGAACTCTACAAATACCTTTCAAAAAAAATTATTAGCGAAGGAGATGCCGCATTCGCGGACGGGCTGAACTCGAGCGCTCTCCAGCTCGACTGGTCTGCGGCGCAAAAGAAGGAGCTGACCGGCAACCTCCGCATCCTGAAAGCAAAGACCGCGAAGGCAGGGACCGGGACGCTCTATTTCTTGCGCAGTAGCGAAGGAGACATGTACGTCGTATCGCTACCGGCCGAAGGTGGGCGCCCCGCGGCCGAGTATGAGAAAATGTCGGAAAACAGGATGATGTTCGCGCTCGAAACCGTTACCGGAGAACACGAAGGCAAGACCTATGCCTTCGCCCGAATCAGCGGAGAGCCGAAGGCGATTCTTTTCGACCGCATATTTAAAATATCCATCGTCCTCATGCTCTTCTTCGTCATGGTGGGCATGGGGCTGACCCTGAAGCTTAGTGACTTCTCCCTTGTCTTCCGCAAGCCGCTGGGCATCGTCATCGGAATAGCCCTCCAATACGGTCTGATGCCCCTAGTCGCGCTAGGCCTGAGCCATCTGTTCGGATTCTACCAGGCCTATCCTTTCATATTCATGGGGCTTATCCTGGCAACGGCGAGCCCCGCAGGCGTCACCTCGAACCTGCTGACGCATTTTGCAAAGGGCGACCTGGCGCTTTCCATTTCCCTCACCTCGATCTCGACGATCCTGGCCCTGTTCTGCACGCCGCTCCTCCTCTCCCTCTACGGGAATACTGGTGCGGGCGCATCGGTTCCGGCCCTTCTCATCGCGCAGACCATCATTGTGCTGGTCATCGTTCCACTGGCGGTGGGCATGACGGTGCGGGCCAAATTCGAAAAGGCCGCGCTCAAAGCGGCGCCGCTTTTCTCAGTTCTGGGCATTATCACGGTCCTGTTCATCATGGTGACGGGCGTGGTGGGAAATCTCAACGCGCTGACAGACACCGCCCGCTACAGCCTTTCCTTCTATTTCGCTCCCCTGATTTTAGCCCTGACGGGCATGGTGATCGCGATAGTTGTGGCGAAGATATTCCGTGTGCCCGCGAAGCAGGTCCGGTCTCTCGCTTTTGAGACTGGCGTCCGCAACTCCGCCCTTTCCATGACGCTTGCGATCCTCATTCAGGACCAGATCGGCGATTTCTATAGCTCGCTCTTCATCGTCAACGGGGTTTATGGTCTGGAGATGTACATTGCGGGAATACTTTTCGTGCTGCTGTTCAGGAAGTTTTCTAAGGATACGGAAGAGTAGTCGCTTCAGCCTCCGTTTCCTTTAAGTCACTATTTTTATTATGGTGCCGGAGCTCGGAATCGAACCGAGATGCCCTTGCGAGCGGGGGATTTTGAGTCCCCTGCGTCTACCAGTTTCACCACTCCGGCACGGGCGCGATTATATAGGGGGAAGGCAAAATGTCAAGCTAAAATCTGTTGACAATCGGCGAATGCCCGTGTTAAGGGGCCTCTCTAATCCGGATGCCGAAAATGGGGGTGTAGCTCAGCTGGGAGAGCGCTTGAATGGCATTCAAGAGGCCAGCGGTTCGATCCCGCTCATCTCCACCATAATTCAAAAAGGGAAGACGATCTCATCGTTCTTCCCTTTTTTATGTTGATCAATAGAAATCATTGAGTATGGAATGACGAATGTGCCGGCTATAAATCTTTTGCTTCTTTTTTGATTTTAAGCCGTTTTTCCCTGATCATTTCGGTTTTGTTGCCTTCCATCCACGCTTTCATTGCTTCCTCTCGCTTCAAATTCATTGCCATTTTCCGGTACGTCTCTTTTTTGACTTCAAAATCATTCATGTCCAGAGCGCTTATCTCTTTGAGTTTGAAGATGACATATGTGCTGTCGAGCTTGAGAGGACTTTCCGGATAAGGATGACCCGGAGACAAAGACAGCAGCTTTTCCATGGTTTCCGGATGCGAGCCGAGTTTAGGAATGGTATTGCCGGGTTGGAATAACCCGGTTTCCTGGATCTGGTAGCCTTTTTCAGCGGCCACTTTTTCAAGGGATTCTCCTTTTTGAAGCCTGGCGAGCATTGCCTTGGCATCATCAGAGGCGATTCTATCCTGTTCGGTCTTTAGATAGCTCTGCATTACCGCATTTTCAATGGTTTTCAGTTCAGGTGTGTAGGCCGCTTTTTTATCTTCAATGCGAATGACGTAGTAGCCGTTGTCGGCGGTCAGAACTTTGCTGATATCTTTCTTTTCCAGCCCCGTCAGTTCTTTTGCCAGGTCTTTCACGGAAGAGAAGACCTCCGGCGGCTGATTAAGGGGGAAGAAATCCGTTACCAGAATGCTGAGGTTATTCTTTGCGGCATAGGCGTCAAAGTTTTCTTCCTGATAGATTGTGTCGTGCGCTGTTTTCGCCTGGGTGTAAGCGTTCTGCATTCCGCGGCTTTTCTTCATCTCTTTGATGATCATTGGGGTGGCTTCCTCCAGCCCCAAGGGTTTGTCGTCCTTGTCCTTAAAATTTTCTTTCATGCGGTTGTAATAATCCCGGATATCCGATGGACTGATTTCGCCTGTAAAAAACCTGTCGGCGTCAAAGTACAAGTATTTTACTTTTACCTGCTCGGGAACTCGGAAGGCACTGCTGTTCTTCTTGAGATAGTCTTCAAGGTCGCCGGTTGTGGGTTTGACACGTCCGGTTACGTCAGCGCCTGAGATCTGGACAAAATTAAGATTGATTTTTTGATTTTGCAGGGCGTACAGGTCCAGCACCTCCTGATCAGACAGCTTGATGCCTTCACGGATAATGGATTCAATTTTGCCGGCTGCCATGCTGATTTTCTGTCCGGCTTCAAATGCCTCGGCGGTCATTTTATTGTAACGTAACAGCTGCTTGTACTTGTAGCTGTCGAATTTCCCATCTGTCTGCAGAGCGGGCATTGTCGTAAGCAATTCTTTCAGTTCGTTATCGGATATTTTGAGTTTCAGATCATTTGCCTTGGCGATGATGATCTGGCGGTTGATAATGTTGTCGTAGGCCACCTTTTTCAGATCCATCTGCTTGAGCATATCCGCAGTGAGGGCGCCGCCATATCGTTCTCTCACCATGTCCGTCAGTTTGGAGTATTCATTGTAATAATCGGCTTCGCTGATGACGACATCATCAACGATGGCGAGGGCATTGGCTGTCTGTGCGCCTCTGTCTGTGCCGAAATAAAGGACAAAAACAAAAATGATGATGGCCATGAAGATCAGCATGAACCAGCCCCGCGCGTGTTTACGGAAAAACTTAAGCATAAAATCACCTCGAAAATGAATAGAAGATATCCTAACATCTGTAAAAACTATGCCGTTAGTATTACAGTCATTTCCAAAATGCAAATACATTTTAAAAATGCGTTGCCTAGTCAACTGAAATACGATATAGACCCAAAAAATACATAAAAATACGATACATTGATGATAATACAGGAGGACACATGCTGTTTGATTATATTTTGGGAAAGTTTTCCAATGACCTGGCGATAGATCTCGGAACCGCCAATACGCTGGTTTATGTGAAGGGAAAGGGGATTGTTTTAAACGAACCTTCCGTTGTTGCCGTTCACATGGATGTCCGCGGAATAAAAAAAGTTCTCGCGGTGGGCAATGAAGCGAAGAGCATGCTGGGCCGTACACCTGGAAATATTGTGGCCATCCGCCCCATGCGCGACGGAGTCATTGCGGATTTCGACATTACGGAAGCCATGCTGAAACACTTTATCCTCTGCGTTCATAACCGCAAGTCGCTGGTCCGTCCCCGGATTATTGTTTCCGTCCCTTCCGGCATTACGCAGGTGGAACGCCGAGCGGTGCGTGAAACCGTGGAGTCGGCTGGAGCCCGGGAAATTTATCTGATTGAAGAGCCCATGGCAGCGGCCATAGGCGCGGGATTGCCGATTGCCGAGCCCACCAGTTCCATGGTGGTCGATATCGGCGGAGGCACGACCGAAGTGGCCGTCATCTCGCTGGCGGGAATTGTTTACGCCAAATCCGTGCGCGTCGCGGGAGACAAGATCGATGAGGAAATCGTCCAGTACATGAAGCGCAAATACAGTCTGCTGATCGGCGACCGGACAGCGGAAATTATCAAGACGCAGATCGGCTGTGCCTATCCTATGAACGAGATCAAAACGATTGACGTCAAAGGACGCGACTTGATTTCGGGCATTCCCAAGACCATCGAAACCAACTCTGAAGAGATCCGGGAAGCGATTATAGAACCGGTGACGCTGATTGTTGATGCGGTTAAAGACGCTCTCGAAAATGCTCCGCCGGAACTGGCAGGCGATATTGTCGACCGCGGTATCGTGCTGACCGGAGGCGGCGCTCTGCTGAAAAACATCGATGTTCTGATTCGGGAAGAAACCGGCCTTCCCATTACCATCGCTGATGATCCGCTTTCTGCAGTCGCCCGGGGAGCGGGCATGGCACTGGATCAGCTGAACGTACTCAAAAATGTCACGATTCCGGTGTGATCTCGTTTGTCAGACAGCTTGTTATTTTTTCATTGGCGGAAGATACCAGGTAGAAAATGTTTTTAAAGAATTATCGGACCGTCATCCTTGTTGGTGCAATTATTGCCGCCACCCTCATCCTTCTTTCGTATAATTTAATGTACGATACGGGAACCAGTGTCTTGAAAAACATGGCACTGGAGGCTGCGACACCCTTTCAGAAAGTTTTCAACTTGTCTGTCTCAAATGTGAAAAGCGCCTGGAAACGCTATATTCACCTGGTGGGTCTGGAAGACGAAAACCGAAAACTGAAAAGTAAAATGGCCGCACTCCAGGAGGAATTGATCCTGTATAAAGAGGGAAACCTGGAAACGCAAAGATTAAAAAAATTACTGTCCCTGCAGGATACTTATCCGCACCGTTTCATCGCCGCGCGGGTCATTGGCAAGGAACTGTCGGTTATTTCTAAAACGCTCTGGATTGACAAGGGTAAAACGCATGGCCTGGAGCCCGGGATGCCGGTCCTTGTTTCGCCGGGATTAATTGGAAGACTAACGGATGTTTCCTGGCACAGCTCAAAAGTCCTGCTGCTGATTGATGAAAATTCCAACGTCGATGTTTTAATCCAGCGGACACGTGTCCAGGGAATTGCCCGCGGTGCCGGATCACGGGGCTGCGTGGTCAGGTATGTTCCCAAAATTCAGGATGTCAGGGAAGGGGATGTGGTTGTGACATCCGGACTGAGCAACATTTTTCCCAAAGGACTCCTTGTCGGCAAGGTTAGCTATGTAAACCGTCTGGATGCAGGGTTGTTTTCAAAAATCCATGTGGCCCCATTTGCTGATTTGGCGTCAGTGGAGGAGGTGATGGTTTTAGCGGCCGAACAACAGGAACGTGATCGGCGGGAGATGAAGGAAGAATGATTTATTATATCCTGTTGCCCTTTGCCGCAATTTTACTGGTTGTATTGCAAACCACCCTGGCCGATATCTTTTTTTCCGGATGGCTGACCCTTGAACTATCCCTGGTTGCCGTGATCTATGCCGGATTCCGACTGGATTTAGTGAAAGGGATCACCCTGGCGTGCGTGATGGGATTTGCCTTTGATTGTCTGTACGGAGCAACGCTGGGGTTGTTCACCCTTTTTTACTTGCTTATTTTCCTGATGGTTTTTTTTGTTTCATTGCGCGTTGCATCGGAAAAGCTGTATATTATTTTTTTCGTCAGCTTGATTTGTTCTCTTATGGAATCTCTGGCGCTGGTTTTGCTGTATGCCTTTGTGTTTAATTTTGATTTGTCGGACGATGTGCTGCTCGTCTCGGTTTTACAGGCTTTACTGACCAGTGTTCTTTCCGTTGGCTTTTTCTATGTGATGAGCAAGACAGAAGGTTTGAAGTATGGAAAAACTATACAAACTCCGCAACGGACCTGGACCGGCTGAGTTTCGTCAAAAACTTAAAATCGTCATGATGCTGGTTTGCCTGGCTCTGTTAGTTTTGACAGTGCGCCTCTGGCATTTGCAGGTCATCAAGGGGGATGAACTCAAGCAGCGGTCGGAAAACAATGCTGTTCGTTTCCGTAAAATCCAGCCGCTGCGGGGCCTGGTGATGGATCGCAACGGTCGGATCATAGCGGAGAACCGTCCTTCATTTGATGTGTTGTATATGCCCACAAAAGGCGTCAATCCCGAGTCGCTCGTTCAGAAAATAAAAGATATTTATAAAACCAGGTCGGTTGATTATGCATCCGATCAGCCTTTTCCCAAGACGGTCAAGTCCTATCTTCCCGTTCGGCTGGAAAAAAATGTCAGCATGGAAAAGGTTGCCCTGGTGGAAACGAATGCTGTTGATCTGCCGGGTGTTTATGTGGATGTGACGCCGATTCGGTTTTATCTGGATGGAGAGTTCATCGCGCCGATTATCGGCTATACGGGCGAGGTCAGCAGAGAGGAACTTACGGAGTCAGAAGAATATTCGTCCGGCGATATTACGGGGAAGTCCGGCATCGAAAAAGTATATGACGCCTATATCCGTGGACGCCGGGGCAATGAGCTGATTGAAGTCAATGCCCGCGGCAAGGTCATAAAGAACCTTGGGCGGATTGATCCTGTTGCCGGCTCCAATGTAATTCTGACGATTGATTTGGCGTTGCAGAAGGCGGCCTGGGAAGCTTTTGCTGGTCTTTCAGGTGCGGCTGTCGCGATGGACCCGCGTGACGGTTCCATACTGGCAATGGTCAGCCTGCCTTCGTTTGATCCGAATCTGTTCAACAGCGGCATTGCGTATAAAGAATGGGTGAAACTGCAGAAAAATCCGTTGAACCCTTTGTCCAACAAAGCCATTTCCGGGCAGTATCCTCCCGGCTCCACCTATAAACTGATTGTGGCGGCGGCCGCGCTGGAAGAAGGAATTGTCAAGCCCGAAACCAGGATACACTGCAATGGATCTTTCGAACTGGGCAACAGAGTCTATCACTGCTGGAATAAGCATGGCCATGGGTCGGTAAATCTGCACAGGGCGCTTGTGCAGTCTTGTGACGTTTATTTTTATACTGTCGGGAAAATGCTGGGTGTGGATACCATAGCAAAATATGCCAGGCGGTTCGGCCTGGGTGACTTGACCGGCATTGAGCTTGCCCACGAAAGGAAAGGGATTGTTCCCACGCGGGACTGGAAGCTGGCGCGAATGAAACAACCCTGGCAGCTTGGTGAAACCATATCGATAGCCATCGGCCAGGGCTTCAATTTAACCACTCCGCTTCAACTGGCACAGGCATACGGTGCTCTGGCCAATGGCGGTAACCTGTGGAGACCTCATCTTGTGAAGAGGATCGAGTCGTCTGACGGTACCATCGAAAAGGAATATTTACCCGAAAAAACGGGAGACCTTGCCTTGAGCCGGTGGACGATGGATGTCATCAGTCGCGGTTTATGGGCGGTTGTGAATGAACCGGGTGGCACCGGTTCCAGAGCACTCATATCAGGTGCCGACGTATGCGGTAAAACGGGGACATCGCAGGTTGTCGGTCTTTCGCAGGACGCCAGAATCCGCCGTCTGAGAAAATTGTCTGCAATCTATAAAGACCATGCTTTATTTGCATGCTATGCTCCCATGAAAAGTCCGGAAATTGTTGTGGCGGTGATTGCTGAAAACGCAGGAGGAGGGGGGGCTGTAGCCGCCCCGATTGCCCGGAAAATTCTCAACGCCTATTTCGAAGGCAAACATAAAGGAAAGGCGCCGCAGGTCGCCGTCAATCCCTTGACGGACGGTCATGCTGCGAAAGGATTGACCCTTGAATGACTCCGGTGCTTTAAGGCGGTATGTTATCTAAAGAGGGGAAATGATTTTTTTAAAATATGATCGTCGCATACTCCAGAACTTTGACTGGACGCTCCTGGCGCTGGTGATGTCGATCTGCGCCATCGGTGTCATCAATATTTATTCGACCGGCTTCAGCCTCGGCGGTAATCAGTCACCGCTGTATCTGAAACAGCTGCAGTGGATGGCCATGGGGCTGGTGTTTATGCTGTTTACTTTCCTCATTGACTACCGGATGATCAATCGTTTTGCCTATTTCATTTACGCGGTCTCGATTGCATCCCTGATTTACGTGGCTTTATTCGGTCATACAGCAAATGGAGCACAGAGATGGATCTCTTTCGGATTTATTCTATTTCAACCTTCAGAATTAATGAAGGTTACCATTATCATCGCCCTGGCCCGTTATTTTGATGATCATAAATCCCATGAACCGTACCTCCTTCGGGAATTGTTTGTTCCTTTTATTATGGTCATGATTCCCTGCGTTTTGATCCTGAAGCAGCCGGATTTGGGAACGGCACTGATTATTATCATCGTTTTCGCCTCGATCGTTCTGTTTATTGGCATGAACTGGAAGTCTGTTCTTATCGCCGCCACCGGTATTTTGGCCATGATGCCCGTGGCCTGGATTTTTTTAAAAGATTATCAGAAAGACAGATTGCTGACGTTTATTTCGCCGGAGAGTGACCCCCTGGGCACCGGTTACCACATCATCCAATCCATGATCGCAATTGGTTCCGGCGGGTTTCTGGGGAAGGGTTTCTTAAAAGGTTCTCAAACCCAGCTGAAGTATTTACCTGAACAGCAGACCGATTTTGTTTTTTCCGTGTTTGCCGAGGAATGGGGATTTGCAGGCGGCCTGGTGCTGGTGGTCATGTTTTTATTTCTGCTCATCTGGGGGCTGAGAATTGCCTTGCATTCAAAAGATTTATTGGGCACGATACTGGCGTTTGGCATTACCTCGCTGATTGCCTGGCAGATGGTCATAAACATGGGCATGGTTCTGGGAATGATGCCTGTTGTGGGCATTCCGCTGCCTTTTATCAGTTACGGCGGTTCGGCAATGTTTACATTACTGGGAGCGATAGGCTTGTTGATGAATGTCAGCGTGCGCAGATTTATTCTGCAGCGCTGAGAGGGTTCTCTGATATCATCGAAAGGAGAAGGTCATGTGGAATAAAAATAAACATGTTGAAGATACAAAAGCTTTTCTGGGGAAAGGGGCTGAATTCAGCGGCAAACTTATCTTTAAAGGCAATGTGCGTATCGATGGAGACTTTCAGGGAGAAATTTTCGGAGAGGGTTCGTTGGATATTGGAGAAGGCGCCGTGGTGAAGGCAAATATCAATGTTCACAGTGTCCATGTAGGTGGTGAAGTGGAAGGCAAGGTTGATGTCAAAGATAAATTAAATATCCATGCCACAGGAAGGTTAACCGGTGATGTAAGGACACCGGTTTTTGTTATGGAGGAGGGAGCACTTTTTGAAGGAACGTCAAGAATGAAGGAGCTCAAAGAACAAAAAAATATTGGTGGCGTAGTGGATTAATACCCTGTAAATGCTTATTTCAACTATCAGAACAGCGGATTTGTTAAAATTAGACCGTCGGTCATAAAAAAGCTTGACAACCAGTCAAGGGTATGATTAATACACACCGTCCTCGCGGTGTGGCTAGGTTCAGCATAAACCCGGTTTGAGCTTTAGTCCTTGGAAAAATCATCACTGCCAGAGAATGCGCTGTTTGACATGTAGGGAAAAATAAATTCACGCTTAATTGCTTCTTTTCATAAACGTGATTTATGAGGCAATTAGCTCTGAAAACAATCGACGAGGTAAGTTGTGGTTACCGTAATTCCTGATTTCACGCTTTTGGTTCAAATGGCTAATTTCTTAGCCTTGGTTTTTATCCTCAATTATCTTCTTTATAAACCTATTTTATCAATAATAAACCGCCGTAAAAAACAACTTGAAGAGCTTCAAAACGAAATTACGCTTTTCAAGGATTCTGTTAACAAGAAGGCGGCCGAATATGATGAAAAGCTAAACAAAGCCAAGTCGGGCGCCTCTGACATGAAGAAGGAAATTATCGGTGAAGGCACCCAGCAGGCCAAAAGTATTTTGGACGCCATCCGTAGTGAAATACCTTTAATGGCTCAGGAAACTCAGAAAAAGATGGATACCGAAATGGAAGCGGCCCGTAAGATTTTGCATGGTCAGTCCCGTACGCTCGCGCTGGAAATTGCTGAAAAGGTCCTGGGAAGGAGAGTCCAATGAAATTATCGACCAGATCCGCTCATTTTTCACTTCTTCTTTCCCTTTTAATCGTTCTCGTTTCCGTCTGTGTCGCGTTTGCTTCCGGAGGCGAGGGGGGGCATGAAAGTGCCGGCCAATTGAAAAGTTTTGCGTTTAAAACGTTAAATGCGGTTGTAATCATCGCTTTTCTGGTC
>JAGFXG010000179.1 GCA_017860985.1 Deltaproteobacteria bacterium | reverse complement strand
CCGCTTTATACCAGGAGAATCCATTTCTTCCTTTCCAGGAAATGAGAGCTTTAAACCCTTTCTTCCATTGCATTCGGGCGAAAAGGTAAAAAATATAATCTTCCCCTCCGCTCCAGGAAACCCCGCCGTTGCCCATTTGCCCTGTCAGCATGACGCCCAGATTGCGCCGTCTGGCATTTTCAAAAATTGATATAAGCCAGAACATATTCGTAACGGCATGTTGCGGTGTATGGAATATTTTTAAACTCTGTTTTGTTGCGGCAAGAGGAGAAATGTTCTCGGATCGGATTGGAATATGTTCAATGTTTGCGTAAAGTTCCGCTGCCTTATGGGCGAGCGACCATTCATTGGTTATTGAGTTTGGGGAAAATTTTTCAGCCGGAAACATCGGAACAGATGTGTATGCGACAAGCGACTGATTTGTTTTTATCAATGCTTCGGCAGCCAGCGCGGTCACGGAACTGGAATCGAGACCGGCACTCAATTGGGTACCTATGGGCCGGACGGAATTGAGTCGAACTCGCACAGCCCGACGGAAATGTTCAAGAAATCCTTCCAGATATTCTTCATCTGAGCCCAATCGAACGGAAGGTGAATTTTCAAGATGCCAGTATTTTTGTGTTTCCAGATGGCATTGCTGCATAGTCATATAGTGTGCTGCCGGCAGAAATCGGACATCCTTCCAATAGGTTCGAAACCGTTCTTTATCTGAAATTATAAAAACGAGATTTCGAGCCAGCCGCAATTCATCAAGCTCGCGCGGAACTTCAGGATGGGAGAGAACAGCCTCAGTATCTGAAGCAAAAACAATAAGTGGCGGTTTAAAATAATAATAAAGTCCTGTATTGCCAAGGTGGTCTCTGCCCAGAAACAGCTTTTGTTCTTTGATGTGCCATACAGCAAATGACCAGTCGCCAAAAATGTGTTTGCAGGATTCCGCACCCCATTTTTTGTATGCCCGAAATATCAGTTGGCCATCTGACGTTACCGGTCTTTCAGGATGAGGTACACCGAACAGGTTACACAGATCATCATGGTTGTCCAGTCGTGCAACAGCCGTGAAGAGGATCCCTTCTTCCTGATCGTAAATAGGCATTTTTTCAAAGCGGGATTCATGCGTGACTATCAAAAGCGAATGACCGAAAGCGGCGCTTCCTGAAAGGATCGAACCTATACCATCCGGTCCCCACCCGGCCATTGCATCGGCCATTTTCTGAAATTGTTCAGGGCTAGCGGGACGGTTGTCCAAATTTATAAATCCAAAAATACCGCTCATATAGCAATCTCATTGTCTGCTAACTTTATTTAAACATTTTTTGGGTGCTGCAAATAATGAGACCTTTGCATAGCTATAGAAAACCAGTAATTTTGTCATTCCCGCGAAGGCGGGAATGACGGCAAAACAGGATTTTTCAAAGGGCTCATAATATCGTTATTAATATATGCTAACACAAACAAAATTTAACAATACATTTTTATAATAATTTCTAAAATTGATTTGCGATGCAGTTCATTTTATCTTGATAATGCCTGAAAATACCTTCAACTTTGTTTCCAAGATTTGCCGAGCGTTCACACGTGCGTTGCCATCGCTTTAACATTTTTTTTCTTAACTGCTCATCCGGGTAGTTTGCCAGCTCAACCAGCCAATTACCGGCTCTCTCCAGTTCCCAAAGGCTTGTCATGGGCAGACGGTCTGCTACACGGTTGAACGCAAGATAGTCCGAAAGCGGGGTGTTGGGAAAACACGAGTAAAAAAAACGGAAGCGGGATTTCCGAAAAGTTTTGACAAAGTCGGCTTTTTTTATACTTGTTGCATTTTTTTCGTGTCGTCGAATCTTGACCAGGACATAGGGTGCATTGCCCATTCTGTATTTTATGGCCATACGCATTTGCCAATCGCTGTCAGTAAAAATGATATTTTCGTTGAATGGATTATCCACGCAGACATCCTTCTTCATCATGGCCGCGCCGCGCCAGAGAGCCACGCGAAAAAGCATTTCTCGTCTGATAGCTTCATGGGTTTCGGGTAGCCAATTGATTCCCAAGTGCCATCCAGCCATATTTTTTTCCTCTCCAAAAACATCGGCCCAACAGCCACAAATATGGAGTTGGTTACGTTGCATATAAACAAGTTGTGATTTCAACCGCTCTGCCAGAGACACATCATCAGAATCGGCAAAAACAATATAAAACCCCTTGGCATATTTAATACCCGTATTGAGTGTTTTCGGGATGCCTGAATGCTGTAAATAGATGGGGTGGACTCTTCTGTCGCGAAGAGACATCTGTTTTATTACAGACCTTGATCCATCCGTTGATCCATCATCCAGTACAATCAATTCAAAATTTTCATAGGTTTGATGGAGAATCGATTCAATGGCTTCAGGCAAATACTTCTCTCCATTGTAAACCGGCATGATAACAGAGATATGAGGTGCTGTTGTTTGGTTTGGATTCATACACTCAAAAATTAATTCCTCATCATTTACGAACATTCAGAAGTACAGATATTGCATTTAGTCAGCAAACGTCGATGTTCCGCATAATATTCGGATTTCAGAAAATCCACCATCCCGATTTCCCGTATGTTGGCATACACTCTTGATTGATGGCACCCGCGGTAATCACCATGACGACTAACAAAAAGTAATTTATCGCTTCGACATATATGTTGATGGTTTGTTGGCACCGAAAAATGTCTTCGCCATCTTTCAATATCATCACCATGGGACAAATTTATCCTTGGGTTGTTTTTTTTCATTTCAAATATGGTTTCTATAGCCCTTAAAAGAGCAGGAAAATTTTCACGACTGCACGGTGGTGTTACCTGATGAAAATTCAATTCGTTTATTTCACCAAACAAATGAATTAGACCGATAAAGATTTTGTCCAAATCAAAGCGTGTCAAAAAATTGATTGTATCGGCGATTCTTTGGCAATTGGTTTCCTGCAAAACCACATTGGCAACTACTTTTGTCTTTGCATTTAATGCTTTTTTTATCTGCAAAAGTTGCTTTAGATTTTTCGTTATTTCATAATGGGCATCGACACCTCTAATAGCCTTTATTTCTTCTGGAAAAACTGAATCATGGGAGATTAAAATCCTATGATGGCTGTCTGATATAATCTCCAGTATTTGTTTCATCCTTTCTGCTGTAATCTGATAAAGATTTGTAAAAAGGGAAATAGACAACCCTATGCGCACCGCGTATTTCAGGACCTCTTCCAGGTGCTCGGACAGAGTTGGCTCACCACCGGTGATGTGGAGAAAGCGTCCTCCTGCAAAACGATACTGACCAAGAACTCTTCGTTTGATTTCATCAATGGTCAACCGCTTGAAACGACTCTTACGATGACGCTGCGTTGAACACATAGGACATAGCATATTACAGCGGTCTTCCAGTTCAAAAAGCAATACTGGTGGTCTCGTAAAAAGCATGTTTTCCAATTTAAACTTCATTTTTTATCCTTCCACGGAAATCAGGTTACGGGTTTCAAGTTCCTTTAAAAACGCGAGAACTTCCGCTGAACACTGTTCCGGGGTGACCTCGTAGGATTCACACAGTTTCTTGCATAAGTCTTCAACGGTGATATTGCTTTCCAGGTTCTGCCAGATGGCGGTTGCGATGTCGTTGAGGCCGTAATACTTCCCTCGGTCAATATCCGCCATCACCAGTTCGTCGTCCACCGGTTCCGAAATCGGATCGTTACTGCGAATGACTCTGCTTTTCATGGAAATTGACATATTTAACTCCTTTTTTTTCATCTGTAATAACATACTGCACTATAATTGAACATATTGTGCAGTATGTTTATAATAGTAAACAATATATGGCAATTAAAGTTTTGTTCCCCTTACCCCGGTTCCTTGCAGAGGTCAGCGCGCTTTCTTGATTATATGGAGGCGGATCCATTTTTCCAAACCGATGATCAAATAGACGACAACGGCAATGGCAATAATGAGCAGCCAGTCCGTCAGCGCGATCGGCGCGCTGTGGAAGACTTTATTCATGACAGGGGTGTATGTAAACAAAAGCTGCAAAACAATCATCGATCCACTCCCGACCAGCACCCAGGGATTGGAAAGCAACCCGATTTTAAACATCGAACGGGTCAGCGAACGGCAATTGAAAAGATAGGTGAGCTCGATCATGATGAAAAGATTGACGGCCACGGTTCGGGCCGCCTCAACGGGATAGCCCGAGCTTTTCTGCCATGTGAAGACAGAGAAAACAGCCACAAGCATAAGCGT
>JAGFXG010000178.1 GCA_017860985.1 Deltaproteobacteria bacterium | reverse complement strand
TTAAGAAGTTTTCTGTTCGCCCTATTCATGCTGGAATGGATATCCTTTTCGATAAAAGAATGATCGACGGGAACATGGCAACAATTGAAAAACAGGTCTTCCAGATTTAGAAATTGCATGAAGAAAGCCGGGATCATCTTGTGAAAAAGGTTCCCGGCTTTTAACGAAAACAGATATGTCAGCTTTTCTCCATGGTTTTGTGAAATATAATCTGCGGCCACTGTTCCATGACATGGGAAAGGCGCCAATCCGACAGTGCAAGATAAACTAGGTTGCCTTCCGTGTCCATCGCCAGATTCATTATATTCTTTTTCTGGAAGTCTTCCATCTTCGCGACATTCTCCGATGTTACCCAGCGTGCAGCGGCATAATCGGTTTTTTCGTAATCTGCGTAAACGCTGTACTCGTTTTTCAAGCGCGACATGGTCACATCAAATTGCAGCGAGCCCACCGCACCCAGGATATTGTCCGACCCCCACAGGGGTTTAAATACCTGGATAGCGCCTTCTTCCGAAAGCTGAGTCAACCCCTTCTGCAGATGCTTGATTCTGAGCGGGTCTTTGAGCCGCACACGGCAGAAATGCTCCGGGGCGAAATGCGGGATGCCGGTGAACTTGAGGAGTTCTTTTTGTGAAAAGGTATCGCCGACCTTAATGGTGCCGTGATTGTGAATGCCTATAATATCACCCGGATAGGCTTCTTCTACATTCGTCCGGTCCTGCGCCATAAAAATGGTTGCGTTGGACAGGGAGACTTCTTTGCCGATGCGGTGCTGCATCACATGCATGCCGCGCTGAAATTTACCCGAGCAGATGCGCAAAAAAGCAATGCGGTCACGGTGTGCCGGGTCCATGTTGGCTTGAATTTTAAACACAAAGCCGGAAAAATCATCTTCATCCGGACTGACCTGACGGGTCGTTGTCTGGCGTGGGACGGGAGGCGGTGCGATTTCCACAAAGGCGTCAAGCAGTTCCCTGACACCAAAATTATTGATGGCGCTGCCGAAGAAAACCGGCGTCTGGCCGGCCTTTAAATATTCCTTGATGTCAAAGGGGTTGGCCGCGCCCTCGAGCAGTTCGATCTCTTCGCGGAGTTCCCCGGCTTGACTCTCCAGCAGTTCATCAAGCATCGGATCGGACAGGTCATTGATGACCAGGCCGTCTTCCGTGCGCTTGGTTTTGCCCGGTGTGAAGAGGTGCAGCTTTTTATCATAAAGGTTATAGACACCTTTGAATCGTTTACCCATGCCGATAGGCCAGGACAGGGGAGAACATTCAATCTGCAGTTTGTCTTCGATGTCCGAGAGGATATCCAGAGGCGCCAGGCAGTCACGATCCATCTTATTGATGAACGTGATAATAGGCGTGTTGCGCAAACGGCATACTTCCATGAGCTTCTGAGTTTGCGTTTCGACGCCCTTAGCGCCGTCGATGACCATCAGCGCGCTGTCCACGGCAGTGAGCACGCGGTAGGTGTCTTCGGAGAAATCCTGGTGGCCGGGTGTGTCCAGCAGGTTAATTTCGCAACCGGCATATTCAAACTTCATGACGGAAGAAGTGACGGAAATACCGCGTTCCTTTTCGATGGACATCCAGTCGCTCAAAGCATGCTTTGACGCCTTGCGGGCTTTCACCGCGCCGGCCAGTTGAATCGCACCGCCGAAGAGGAGGAGCTTTTCGGTCAGCGTTGTTTTCCCCGCGTCGGGATGGCTGATGATCCCGAAGGTGCGCCGGCGTTCAATTTCTTTTTGCAGTTGCTTACTCAAAATAACCCCCATAAATAGTGTGAACGGTTTCAGCCGTTCACCACAAACCAACCTAACAGGCTACAGCCTGAAAGCCTGTAGCCTTTTGAGAGAGCCGCCTCTTAACCAATAAATTCGCCGCTGTCAACCGCGAAGAACTTCGGTTTCCGGAGCAGCCGGGATTCCATTATATGATATTTTAGAAATATCCAAAACAAATTCAGTGGTAAAGTGAACAAAACAGTGGCATCATTCAGGGTGTGAGGGCAAATCAGGGGACCCTTTGCTTTTGTGCCTTTGAGTAAGGAGTGAAAATGATAGAGGTCTATTCCACATACAATCCCGGCGACATTGCGGTAATCAAATCTGTTCTCGATTCGGAGGATATCCACTATTATTTTCAGGGTGAAAACTCAAACATGCTGGTGGCCGCCGGCGCGTATGCCCGTCTGCTGGTTCAGGACGACCAGGCCCAACGTGTAAGAGAGATTTTGCGGGAAGCAGGGTTTATGGAACAATAAACGGGAACGGTCGAAGACCGTTCCCCGCTTCTTTTACCTTGATCCTTTTGCCTTGTTCCTTGAGCCTGGTCTTTACTTAATCTCCGCGTGGTAGCTTTGCAAGGATTTTGCCCGGCCATGACCCTGGCGGAAGGCAGTAATACCTTTGACTGCGGCCACAGCGGCAGCAACCGTCGTAATATAGGGAATCTTGTATTTAATGGCGGCCTTTCGGATGTAGGAATCGTCGTATTTGCTCAAGCGTCCGGCCGGTGTGTTGATCACTAGCTGAATTTCTCCGTTTTTGATGGCGTCCACGATATTGGGACGTCCTTCGTGCATTTTCAAAATCCGTTCCGAGGCAATGCCGTGATCGGTAAAGAACTTATGAGTGCCTTCCGAGGAGATGATCTTAAACCCGATTTTGGCAAACGCACGGGCCACTTCCAGAACACCCCCTTTGTCCTTTTCTTCGACTGTGATGAGCACGGTGCCTTCCGCCGGAAGGCTCTGGCCGGTAGCTTCCTGAGCTTTATAATAGGCCAGCCCGAACGAATCAGCCAAACCCAGCACTTCACCGGTGGAGCGCATTTCCGGCCCCAGAATCGGATCGACTTCCTGATACATGTTGAATGGGAAAACGGCTTCCTTGACACCGTAATGATGGAATGTTTTTTTGTTTAGCTTCAGGTCCTTCAGCTTTTTGCCCAGCATGATCTGTGTCGCAAGATTTGCCATCGAAACATTGCAGACCTTGGAAACCAGCGGCACGGTGCGAGAGGCGCGCGGATTGGCCTCCAGGATGTAAACAATGTCGCCCGCGATGGCGTATTGTATGTTCATCAGGCCGACAACACCGAATGCAATGGCGATTTTCCGGGTGTATTCGTTAATCGTTTCAATGTGGCGTGCCGGTATGCTGATGGGCGGAATCACGCAGGCGGAATCGCCGGAATGGATGCCGGCCAGTTCGATATGCTCCATCACCGCGGGAACAAAGGCATCCGTTCCGTCAGAGATGGCGTCGGCTTCCGCTTCAATGGCGTTTTCCAGAAATTTATCAATCAGGATGGGTCGGTCCGGTGTGACATCGACGGCGGTGGTTACGTATCGGCGAAGCATTTCCTCATCATGAACCACCTCCATGCCCCGGCCCCCCAGAACATAAGAGGGACGAACCATCAACGGATAGCCAATACCATTGGCAATTTTCAGCGCCTGTTCCAGATTGCTGGCCATGCCGGACTTGGGCATGGGGATTCCCAGCTTGTCCATCATCACGCGGAAGCGGTCACGGTCTTCAGCCAGATCAATGGTTTCCGGTGAGGTGCCGATAATTTTCACACCGGCTTTTGCCAGATCCGCCGCGATGTTCAGGGGTGTCTGCCCGCCGAACTGAACAATCACGCCTTCGGGTTTTTCCTTTTCGTAAATGCTTAAGACGTCTTCCACGGTCAACGGTTCAAAATACAGTTTATTCGAGGTATCATAGTCGGTGGAAACGGTTTCCGGATTACAGTTGACCATGATGGATTCAATGCCTTCATCGCGCAGAGCGAAAGCCGCATGAACGCAGCAGTAGTCAAATTCAATTCCCTGGCCGATGCGGTTCGGACCGCCGCCCAGGACCATGATCTTCCGGTTTTTGCTTACACCGACCTTATCCTCGGCGTTATAAGTCGAATAATAGTACGCTGCGTTTTCCACACCGCTGACCGGCACGGCATCCCAGCGTTCGGCGAGGCCTGCGGCCAGCCGCTGTTTGCGAATGTCTTCCTCTTTGTTATCCAGTATCTGTGCGATGTATCTATCTGCAAATCCGTCTTTTTTAGCCACAATGAGCAAATCATCCGGCAGTTTCTTGCCTTTGCAGGCAAGAATTTTTTCTTCCAGTTCCACGAGTTCCTTCATTTGTTCGATAAACCACTTTTTGATGAAGGTTTTTGTGTGCAGGGCATCCACGGATGCGCCTTTGCGTAAAGCTTCATACATGATGAATTGTCTTTCACTGG
>JAGFXG010000177.1 GCA_017860985.1 Deltaproteobacteria bacterium | reverse complement strand
CTCAACCGTGAGCGCACCGACGTAATCCAACGCCAGAGCGACGTCAATTGCGGCTGCGCCCATTTTCATCCTCCAGAAGGGGCTCACGATGGGGCAGGGGGCTTCTTCCACCAGTTTTTGAAAACGCCGTTGCACGGAACAGTCGCGTTCTCCCAGATGAACGACGTTGCCGTACTGATCAGCCAGAACCTGGAACTCAACGTGCTTCATGCCGTGCAGATATTTTTCAATGTAAAAAGAGGATGTGCCGAATGCTTTACGGCCGCGTGTTTCCGCGCCGGCAATGGCTTTGCTTAACTCATCCTCATTGCGGGCGATCATGATCCCGATGCCGCCACCGCCCCCGGAAGGCTTGACAATGACCGGATAACCGATCTCAGCAGCAATTGTTTTGGCGCGTTGAATGCCTTCTTCTGGGCCACTGGTAATGGCATCGTCACAGCCGGGCGTGACGGGAATGTTGATCATTTTCATCAGCTGGCGAGCGCGGTTTTTGGGTTTGGCTTTGAACATGCATTGGCTCGACGGCCCGATGAAAATAATATTTTCTTTCTCGCATAACTCCACAAATTCCGGGTTTTCCGACAGAAAGCCGTAGCCGGGGTGAATGGCGTCGGCGCCGCTTTGTTTGGCGACGGCAACGATCTTTTCAAAATTCAGGTAACTTTCCGCCGCTTCCGGCGGACCAATCTCATAGGTCTCATCAGCCAGCCTGACGTGCAGAGCATCAGCATCTGCCTGGGAGAAAACCGCCACCGTGCGAATGCTCATGTCCTTGCATGTGCGGATGATCCGGACGGCGATTTCCCCGCGGCTGGCAATGAGAATTTTTTGAAACTTCTTCATGAAATATAAACTCCAAATGGATCTTATTGTAATGCTGCATCATTGAAAAGCACTAAGCATGCCGGATAGATCAACAGTGCAGCGTTATATCAAAAGCATGTTCTTTTTGTCGGTTTCTCCAGGCCGCCGCCATATCCTTGAATTGAAATGATACTAAATCTGTCTTCTGTCCAGTACCCTGGTGATTTTTCCATCCTGCCGCGGGAGGCTTCTGGCCCCAACCAGTTTTGCGGAAACATCAATGCCCGTAATCGTATTGATTCGTTTTTTTACGGATTCGAGGAACGACCCCTGCTTTTGCAGTTCAAGAGAAAATATTTTATCCGTTACTTCAATGATAATTTCCATGCTGTCCACTGCACCGACACGTTCGATGACGATCTGGTAGGGCGCTTCACTGTGTGCCGCACCAAACACAGCTTCCTCGATTTGCGACGGATAAACATTGACGCCTCTGATGATCAGCATATCATCAGAGCGCCTGCTGATTCTTTTCATTCTCACCAGTGTTCTCCCGCAGGCGCAGGGGGTGTAATCCAGGCTGGTAATGTCTCTGGTCCGGTAGCGGATTAAGGGAAACGCTTCCTTTGTCAACGTGGTAATGACCAGTTCGCCTTCGGCGCCTGCCGGCAAGACCTTACCGGTATCCGGATCAATGATCTCGGGAAGGAAGGCATCTTCATAGATATGCAGGCCGCTCTTACAGGAGCATTCCCCGGCAATGCCGGGACCGATGACTTCGGAAAGTCCATAGTTGTCGGTTGCGTTGATCGACAGACCCTGTTCAATCTGAGCGCGCATATTATCCGACCACGGTTCCCCGCCCAATAGCCCTACTTTCAGAGAAAGTGATTTGGGATTGATGCCCAGCTGCTCCATGCGGAAAGCGATCTCGAGTGCATAACTGGGCGTGCTGACCAGCACGGTGGATTTATAATCCTGCATGATCATGATCTGTCTCTCGATATCGCCGGTTCCCATGGGGATCACGGATGCACCAATCGTTTCGGCGCCGTAATGCAACCCGAAAGCGCCGGTAAAAAGCCCATAATGAAAAGTAACCTGAACCAGATCATCGTGTGTAACACCAACTGCTATCATAAACCGTGCCACTAGATTTGACCAGATGCGGATATCATTTTTTGTATAACCGGTCACCATGGGTTTACTTCCGATGCCGGATGACGAATGAATGCGGACAACTTCCCGAAGCGGTACGGCAAACATGCCGTAAGGATAATTGCGGTTGATATCATCTTTAGAAGTCAATGGCAGTTTGGATATATCTGCAAGCGAAGTAATGTTTTCCGGAATAACGCCAAGGTCGTTGAATTGTTTCCGGTAATGGATAACATTCTTGTGTACTCTGTTGATGGTCGCTTGCAGGCGCTCTAGCTGGAGCTGTTCGAGTTCGTCCCGTGATATGCATTCATGAGTCGGATCCCAAATGTTCATAAAATGGCCTCCCTGGAAAGAGTAAATGATTTTGATGCTAAATTATTTCTATACTTACCGTTCCCATATCTGTTTTTTATCTCTGCCGAGATAGGCTCGCTGGACGTCTTTGTTCTCCAGGAGCTCTTCGGCCGTGCCTTCCAAGATCAAGCGTCCCGTTTCCAGCACATAACCGCGATGAGCAATTTTCAGGGCTGCACGGGCGTTTTGCTCCACCAGCAGGATGGTTGTTTTCTTTTCCCGGGAAAGATTGGCTATGACTTTCAGGATTTCCTGCACGATCATCGGCGCAAGGCCCATGGACGGTTCGTCCAGAAGCAGCAATCGGGGCTTGGCCATCAGCGCCCGGCCAATAGCCAGCATCTGCTGCTCGCCGCCGGAGAGTGTTCCGGCAAGCTGCTTTCTCCTTTGCCGTAAAATGGGGAACAGTTCTAACACCAGTTCCATATCTTTTCTCGATTGAGTCTTGCTCCCCCCGATCTTGTAATTGAGATAAGCACCCAGTTCCAGGTTATCTGCGACGGAAAGGGGCTTGAAAACCTGTCTGCCTTCGGGCACCTGCGATACCCCCAGACGGACAATTTTATGCGGTGCAAGATTATTTATTTCAGTTTCATTAAAAAGAATCTGGCCGGTTTTCGGCGGTACAATGCCAGACAGAGAATTAAGCAGTGTGGTCTTGCCGGCACCGTTGGCGCCGATCAGTGTCACCACTTCTCCTTCCGCCAAATGCAGAGAAACATTTTTGATGGCGTGCACCTGGCCATAGAATGTATTGATGTTTTTGATTCTTAACACGCCATCAATCCTCGCCCAAATAGGCAGCGATGACTGCCTTGTTTTCCTGAATTTCACGCGGAGTGCCATGAGCCAGTTTTTTGCCCAGGTTCAGCACAACGATGGATTCACAGACATCCATGACGAGTTCCATGTCATGCTCTACCAGTACAATGGTTATGCCCAGGTCTTGAATTTTACGGATCAGCTCCGCCAGTCCCGCCGTCTCACGGCTGTTTAGTCCCGCCGCCGGTTCATCCATCAGGATGATCTGCGGTTCCACGGCCATTGCACGGGAAATCTCCAGTAGCCTGCCCTTGCCGAAGGGCAGGCTACATGCCGCCACATCGGCTGAATCGGCAAGGCCTGTGAACTCAAGCCACTGCTGCGCCTTTTTTCTGACGATTTTTTCTTCCTTGAGCTGACCAGGCAACTTAAAAGCGCAGGAAAATATGCCGCTCTTACTTTTAGTGTGCAGCCCGACCATCACATTTTCCAGGACCGACATCTGTGCGAAAAGTTCCACGTTTTGAAACGTACGCACCAGACCGAGTCTGGCCAGACTTTCCGGCTCAAAAAAGGAGATATTTTTTTCGCCTAAGTAAACTTGTCCTTTGGTCTGAGTATAAAGCCCCGTCACGATATTAAACAGAGTTGTTTTACCGGCGCCATTGGGGCCGATGATACCGGTGATGGATCGCGGCTCGACAGAAAATGAAACATCCTCTAATGCGGTTAAGCCGCCGAATATCTGGGTTATGCCTTCAATTTTCAACATTCTTTGCCCTGCCCCATTTAATTTTGCTGACGATGATTTTAAACAACGCCTCAAGACCGCCGATCAAGCCGGAAGGCATGAACATAGTGATTAAGATCAGCATTAAGCCGTAAATGACAATATCAAAATCGCGAAACACGCGTAGAAATTCCGGCAACATAGTTAATATGGCCGCACCCAGAAAAGAACCGTAAATGCTTCCCAGTCCGCCAATGATGATCATCGTCAACAATTCAACGGAAAAGTTGAATCCAAATGACGTGGGGGAGATGAACGTCATGGTATGCGCATAAAGACTACCGGCAATTGCGGAAACAAATGCCGAGACCGTGAATATTTGAACTTTTAGTATGCGGGCATTAACGCCCATCACACGGGCGGCCACTTCGGAATCGTTAATCGCC
>JAGFXG010000176.1 GCA_017860985.1 Deltaproteobacteria bacterium | reverse complement strand
AAAGAGAAAGTACCCAAAAGTCCGGAATTTTGAACTCATTATTGTATTTATCCTTTTTTTCATCCTGATCGTGATCTTTACGGAACCGGGGTTAGACTTGCTGAAAAGATTCATACTTTACATTCAAATTTAGAAACAGATTGAAACATGACAAAAGACACTGGCAAGGATCAAGAAAATGGATCGGTCCTGTCAAAAGAGATACCCAAGATAAGTCGTCAGCAGTTCAACCAGCTAAACGGCATTCTGGTATTGTCGGCCTGGGGACTGGCCATGGTTGTTTCTTCTTTCCTGTTCCTGTACCTTGGTTATCTCGTGGATGAAATCCTTGGCACAACACCGAATTTTATGCTGAGTTCTTTCATGCTGGCAATCGGCATCTGCATCTGGAGGCTATATAAGGAGGCAAAGAAAAGAGGAATCGGTTTATAGATATTATGATGAACAGGCACAGGAGAAGATCATAAGCCGAGTTCTGTTCCGCGCTTCGGTTACCCTGGACGCGGCGATGATCATTCATCTGGGACGGCAGTTACCTGCCGCCTCTAGCGACACTACCCGAGAACATCAGGCGGGCCGCCCTTAAACGTTCTCCTATTTGGTCTTGCTCCGGATGGGGTTTACCATGCCTTTTCCGTCACCGGAAAAGCGGTGAGCTCTTACCTCGCCATTTCACCCTTACCCCGCCATTAGCGGGGCGGTATATTTTCTGTGGCACTTTCCTTAGGGTCGCCCCCAGTCGCCGTTAGCGACCATCCTGCCCTGCGGAGCTCGGACTTTCCTCCGGCAGACTGAAATCTGCCCGCGATCATCTGATCTTCTCCGGCCTGAAGAATAACTTACAATTTATTTGAATTTCTTTCAACAAAACTTCGTGGCCAACTTTTTTATCAACATCTTTTGACCTTGTACCTTGATCCTTAATCCTTTATTCTCTATACTCATCGATAGCCAGGTTGGCCAGTTTATCCGCGCGAGCATTGTGACAGCGCAAAACATGTTTTACCTGAGACGATTCAAATGAAGAAAGCAGGCGGCGGACTTCCTGCATTAAGATTTTCAGATTCTCATTCTTGACTTTGTAGGAACCATTGATCTGATTGGCCAGCAATTCCGAATCCAGATAAATCTCCAGATTCTTATAACCGCAAGCCAATGCTCCTTTCAGACCGAGAATCAGCGCCTGATACTCGGCAATATTATTCGTGCAGTGTCCCAGATACTGACTGCCTTCCCAGAGAACATTGTCGGAATCATCCGTAATCACTGCACCGGCACCGCCAATGCCCGGATTGCCGCGGCAGGCGCCGTCACTGAATAACTTCAACTTTGTATTTTCCATACAAGACTAGGCGGACTCTTCCTGATTTTGAAAATACATGATCCGGTTGCAGTTGGGACAGCTCAGCAAATCATTTGAGCGCTGAAGTTCGATGTACAACTGCGGGGGAATATTCATATGGCAGCCGTTGCAGACCGCTTTCCAGACAGGAATCACCCCGACGCCGTTATTGCGTTTTTTTACTCTCTCGTATTGAGCCAGGAGATCAGCGGGAATACATTTTTGTAAAACGGCTTTTTTCTCCGTCCAGGTCAACGTATCCGCGTCAACCGCACTGAGATCATCCTCGATTATTTTCTTTTCTTTTTCATGATTGCTTTCGGCCTGCTTTAACGTTTCCTCATCCTTTTTCACCAGCACGGCCAGTTTATCCATTTCTTCCATGAGCGCGATGATCCGGGATTCAATATCGCCTCTCGTCTTCTCAGACGTTTCAATTTCCTTGAGCATGGCCTGATACTCTTTATTGTTCTTAACCTCCAACAGCCTTTCCTTGGTTTTGATCATCCCTTCGCTCAACTTCTTAACGGTCGACTCACATTCAGCCCGCTGTGCTTTGAGTTCATCATACTTTCTTTTATTCTGCTCAACGTTTTCCTTGTAGAGCCGAAAATCTTCTTCCATCTTGCAGATCTTTTCCGGAAGTTTAATCTTTTTTAAGGACAACTTGACCAACTGTGAATCACATTCCTGCAGACTGATTAACAATGATAATTTCTCTTTCAACTATTTTCTCCTTTTTTTAGGGCAATAAAAAAATGCACCTTTTCGGGGTGCATTTTCAGATAGCCTTGATTTGTGACTGGTTCTGTGTGCCGTGCGATGACAATTTCATTTGTCCATCCGCGGCAGTGAAGTCATTGGCACTATCGCAACAACTCCTTGCCTGTAAAAAACGTGTTTTCCCTGCTATCATACAGAATATACCTTGTTGTAAAATCTGGTGGGCCCACCTGGGATCGAACCAGGGACCTACCGGTTATGAGCCGGTGGCTCTACCAATTGAGCTATAGGCCCGCCTTTTATCATTCGATTTGCGGCTTCTTTACCTTTTAGCCATCCATACCGCGACGGCACCGCCAATGAATACAGAATCTGTGCGGATCGAACCGGCATCGGGTTTGTGAAATATACCGTATTGAGCCGGTTGTCAATACTATTTTGCTGCACGCTTTTTGGATGAATTCTTTGTTTTTTTGGGTATTTCCTCTTCAATCATCTCCTGTTCCCCAATATCGGACTCCACAACATCAACGGGCAGATTTTCATCCTGGACCACCACGCCTATCCGGTCACTGATTCCAAAACGCATTCGCAGAACCTTCTCTTCACGGGGAGTGAGGGTGGATAAAATTTTGCGTGTCTGATCAGCCAGATCCATACTGATTGTTGCTTCCGAAGGAGACATAATTTTTTTATCTTCAATAAAATCGCCAAGATGGCTGTCTTCTTCCTCACCGATCGGCGTTTCCAGAGAAATCGGTTCTTTGGCAATTTTCAATACCTTCCGCACTTTTTCCAGTGGATATTCCATTTTGTTGGCAATTTCCTCAGGAGTCGGTTCACGCCCCAGTTCCTGCACCAGGTAACGGGAGGTCCGGATCAGTTTGTTAATCGTTTCAATCATGTGTACAGGAATTCGGATGGTGCGTGCCTGATCGGCGATGGCCCGTGTAATCGCCTGGCGGATCCACCATGTCGCGTAGGTGGAAAACTTGTAGCCCCGCTGATATTCAAATTTATCAACGGCTTTCATCAACCCGATATTGCCTTCCTGAATCAGGTCGAGAAACTGCAGACCGCGATTTGTATATTTCTTTGCAATACTGACGACAAGCCGCAGATTGGCTTCCACAAGTTTCCTCTTGGCGATTTCCGCCTTGGCTTCACCGTCTTCGATGGAATCGACCACATTTTTTAATGTGGCTGTCGGGATACCAACTTCCTTTACAATATGTTTGATGCGTTTTTGCGCTTCCGCAATCGCGTCATGACTTCGATGCAGCCAATCAACTGAAACCTTTGCTTCTTTTGCGGCTTTTTTCTCATCCTGCTTGGATTTCCTCATTTTGGTCCAGATTTTTTCAAGTTGCGTCAGTGTAAGGCCTGATTCCTTTTTAAACTGATTAATCACCCTTTCCGAACGTTCAATTTCATCTGTATACAATCTTAACCGGTCAACAAAGCGGTGGATCTGTTTTTTACTGAAACGAATTTTACGGCAAAGGATAATAATGTTCTTGGTATTTTTTTCCAGTTCCGCCGTCAGCAACTGATGCTGCTTGGGCTTTATAGTTTTGGACTTCAGTTTTTCCCGTAAAACATCATTGCGGTCGCTGAAAAGATGAATCCGCGCAATCAACTTGAGCACCCGCTCCCTGTGCTCATCTTCTTCCATGAATCCTTCTTCGTCTTCAATATTATCCACCACATTTTTAACGCGAATTTCACCGGCTTCCAGTTTTTCACCAATTCTCAGCACTTCGGCAATGGAAACCGTTAAACTGAAAATCGCCCACATGGTTTCACGGGCGCCTTCCTCGATTTTTTTCGCTATCTCCACCTCTCCTTCACGGCTTAAGAGGGAAACCAATCCCATCTCACGCAGGTACATCTTTACCGGGTCTCCGGTTTTTCCCACACCGGGAACCAGTGCCAGGGCCTCGGAAAACTTGGACGGTAAAGCATCTTCAACCGGTTTTTTTACCACCAGTTTTTCACCCTGCTCGGTGTCAATAATGTCGATGTTCTTTTCCCCGAATAACATGATGATATCATCGATCTGGTCCGAAGAATTAACATCCGGCGGCAACATGTCATTGACGTCATCGTAGGTTAAGAATCCCTTTTCTTCCCCCAGTGAAAGTAATTTTTTAAATTCATCGGATTGTATCTGTTTAGCCATTTGGCAACCCCCAAATTTCATTATTGGTTAATGTAGTTG
>JAGFXG010000016.1 GCA_017860985.1 Deltaproteobacteria bacterium | reverse complement strand
AGGACTGGGCTGCACACCGTCTCGGGTATGAATTGACAGTCCTGTATGGATTGGATCATGCCCGCACGCTGGCTGTCCTGGTGCCGGCCATGCTTCAGGTTCGTGCGCAGGGCAAACGGCAAAAACTGCTGCAGTATGCCGAGCGCATCTGGGGCATTGCTTCAGGCAGGGAAGAGGAGCGCATTGAAAAAGCCATTCACAAAACCAGTATGTTTTTTGAATCCATGGGGCTGCCGACCCGTTTCAGCGGTTGTGATGTGACGAATGTCGATATTGACCGCATCGTCTGTATGCTTGAAGATCATGGGATGGTCAATCTTGGGGAAAACAATGACGTCACCCTGAAGATGATGCGGAAAATCCTGGAACTCTGTTTATAGATAAAGCGATTGATCTGATCGCCCAGCAGAAAGATTATTTATGCATAATATTCTGCCCGAAATCGGGATTGCCGTCCTGGCAGCGACAGCACTGGGATTCATCTTTCAGCTTTGCCGTCAGCCGGTCATCCTCGGTTATCTGGTGGCCGGAGCGCTGGTCGGACCTGAGATCGGTTTGAAACTGGTATCGGATCCGGCCAATATTGAAGTCATTTCAGAAATCGGTTTAATCCTTTTGCTTTTTATCATTGGCCTGGAACTCAATCCTGCCAGTCTCCTTTCATCAGGGAAAAAACTCATCTATGCCGGCATCGGCCAGTTTGTCTTTTGTGTTCTGATCGGCCTGGGTTTTTTTGTGCTGCTGGGTTACCCTCTCGGGGGAGGCCGCATTGACGCATTGTATCTTTCCCTTTTCTGCGCATTATCAAGCACGGCCATTGTCGTGAAGCTTTTGTATGACAAATTTGAACTCGACACGCTGCCGGGCAGGATCAGCTTGGGGATTCTCATCTTTCAGGATTTATGGGCAATCCTGATTCTGGCGTTGCAGCCAAATTTCATGAACCCGAAGGTACACCTGGTGTTGCTGGCCCTGGGGAAGGCCGTTTTGCTGCTCGCCGTCGGTTTCCTGCTGAGTCGTTACGTGCTGCGCTGGATTTTTGCCCGTATTGCCAAAACGCCGGAAATGGTAGTGGCCATGTCCATCGCCTGGTGTGTGTTTATGGCGGGACTGGGATCATGGATCGGCATGTCCATGGAAATGGGTGCGCTTATTGCAGGCACGGCGATTGCATCATTTCCCTATGGCGTGCATGTTACGGCAAAAGTATTGCCGCTCAGAGATTTTTTTCTGACGCTTTTTTTCCTGTCCATCGGCATGAAAATTCCTTTTCCCGACGCGTCAACCTTAACCATGGCGTTCATCATTGTTTTGTTCGTGATCATTTCCCGCTTCCTCACAGTATACCCGATCCTGTCTCTTGCCGGCAGCGGGCGGCGGACCAGTTTTATCACCAGCCTGAACCTGGCACAGATCAGTGAATTTTCTCTGGTCGTTGCGGCCCTCGGTGTGAGTTATGGACATATTCAGCAATCCCTGATGTCTCTGATAATTTATGCGATGGCCATGACCTCGGTTTTGTCGTTCTATTGCATTAAGGGGAGCCACCATCTTTATCTCATTTTCGAAGGTCTTCTTTCTAAATTGGGATTGCCCTCAAAGGAAACGGAAGAAATTGCACAAGAGGGCAGTGACCATCATCCCATTGTACTGCTCGGTTATCATCGAGGCGCCCGGGCGCTGATTGAAAAAATGGAAGAGACGGCGCCGGATCTTTTAAAGAAAATCATGGTGATTGATTTTAACCTGGAAGTCCTCAAGGAAGTGGGCGACAGGAATGTGAAAGGGGTTTTCGGTGATATCAGCAGCATGGATACGCTGGAGCATGCCCATGTCGCCAAGGCAGAGATCATTTTCTCAACAATTCCCGATATGCTGCTTAAAAAAACGAGCAATCTTTCACTGGTAAAAACCTGCCGGACTTTAGCCCCCAATGCGGTGATTGTGGCAACTGCCGATTCAACGGGGCAGATGGAAGAATTGAAAAAAAACGGAGCCAATGAAGTTATAATGCCGTATTCATTAACTGGCGAAAGCCTGGCATGGATAATTTTTGACTTATATGATAATAATAATTAAAGAAAGAATCAATAATATTGAAATCAGCCGTCCGGGTATGTCAATTAAGCATGTAATTCATCGATCCGTAAGGTCATTTGAAGGCAAAAAAATAGTAAAAAAAAGTTAAAAATACCATTGACATCCTTTCTTCGATTAGTTATAGTTTTTGGCAACAAGTGCCGGAATGCTGGCGGAAATTTTAATTGAGTTTCTTATAGTGGTTTCGGGGATGAACGACTTTCTGAAGAGGAGGGTCGATTTAAATTTGAAAGCAAGAAAAGGAGAGAGACGATGAAAAAAATCATTTCATTGGTTGTGATCCTGATGGTGACATGTGTTGTCGCAACAGGATACGCGCAGGTGAGGCATGGTTCTTTTGATGTTACGCCTTACGTAGGATTCTACAAGTTCGAAGGCAACGAGGACATGGACAGCTCGATTGCCCTGGGTATGCGCTTGGGCTACAACGTTACCAAGTACTTCGGCGTTGAAGGCTATGCACATTGGGTTCCCACCAGATTCCAGACTTACTACCAGGGCTACAGCAACGAAGTTTGGTATGATAACACTGGGGAAACCGTTAATACATTCGGCTACGGCATTGAAGGTGTCGTGAATTTGCTGCCGGATCGTAACATTATTCCTTTCCTCGCAGCCGGTATCGGGGGAATGTATTATTCCCACGCCAATGAAGACGCCACGGATAACAGGCATAGCAAATTTGCGGTCAGTTACGGCGGTGGTTTGAAATGGTTCTTTGCGGAGAACTGGGCAGTGCGCGGTGACGTCCGCCATATCATGAATTTCGACAGTTTTCATAACAACCTGATGGGCACCATCGGCTTGACCTATGCGTTCGGCGGCAAAAGAGCAGCAGCTCCTGCACCCGCTCCCGAGCCCGCAGCGGAAGCTATCGAAAAGGGAAGAACCACCCTGGATGTGAAGTTTGACCTCGACAAGTCGGTTATCAAAAAAGGTTACTACGGTGATATCGACAATCTGGTTTCGGTCATGAAACAGTATCCGGAAACCAATGTGGCCCTCGAAGGACATACATGCAGCCTCGGCAGTGACGCCTATAACAAGAGACTTTCTCAGAGACGTGCTGATGCCGTGAAGCAGTACATGGTTGAAAAAGGCGGTATTAATGCAAGTCGTCTGAACGCAATCGGCTATGGCGAAGAGAGACCCATTGCTTCCAACGCGACAGAAGAAGGTCGTCGTCAGAACAGACGTACGGAAGCTGTTGTAGAGTATCTGATCAAGAAGTAAATCAACACAAGTTCTATGGTTTAAAAAAGCCCCCCGGCGTGCCCGTGCCGGGGGGCTTTTTTATTGTATAAATCTAGCTGATCATTTTACGAATCATGGTGCCTGCAGGCGCTTCAATATCTCCATGAATATAAATCCGGTTTCCGCTGTTTGCCTGTTGCAGCCGGTTTCCTTCATGGTCGGTCATGGCTGCATCGATTAGAACGATGCCGCCCTCCGGCAACAGCATCTCCAGTTTGTCACCTGGCTCCAGATGATTACGTACTTCAATGAGTATCCGTTTTTGAGCCTGATCGCAGTTAAGGACAATTCCCGCCGGTTCATGGGTTTGAATGTGTTTGATTTGCGGACTGGTTTCCTGTATTTTTTCTTCTGCGAAGGCAAAGCCGGTCGTGTAGCCGCGGTGTGAGATTGTCTTCAGCTCCTCGAGCCACTGCGGATCACATCTGTATTTTTCTTTTTCGTGCATGAGTAAGTTGAGCGCCTGCCGGTAGGTTCGGGTGACGACCGCCACATAGTAGGGGGATTTCATGCGTCCCTCAACCTTGAGGCTGGATACGCCCGTGGCGAGCACATCCGGCAGATGTTCTATCAGGCACAAATCTCTGGAGCTCAAAAGATAACTGAACCGTTCATCCTCTTCAAGAATCAGAGGTTCATCCGGACGTGTCGATTCATGGAGAACATATTCCCATCGGCACGGGTGGGTGCAGTCACCCTCATTGGCACTCTTTCGGTTGCGCAAGGCCGAAAGATAACAGCGTCCTGAATAAGAGACGCACATTGCGCCGTGGACAAAAATTTCCAGTTCCATGCCGGGAGCGGCCGCTGCGATTTCTCCGATTTCTTTCAAGGATAGTTCCCGCGCCAGAACAATCCGCTTTACTCCCTCGTCCTGCCAGAAGCGGACGGCTTCAATATTTGTCGTATTGGCCTGTGTGCTGAGATGCAGGGAGACAGAGGGATCGATTTGACGAATCAACCGGATCAGGCCCGGATCGCTGACAATGAGAGCGTCCACGCCTGCATCAATCAACTCGGGGATGGTCTGCCGGACCAGGGCAAGATCAGTGTTGCGGGCGAATGTGTTGATGGCCGCATAAACCCTCACGCCCCTGCCGTGTGCTTCGGAAACACCCGCCGCCAGGTCATTTAAAGACAATTCAGCAGACGATGCGCGCAGGCTTAAACCCGCTACGCCAACGTAGACAGCGTCCGCGCCATAGAGCAGCGCGGTGCGCAGTTTTTCCATGTTGCCTGCGGGGATGAGTAATTCAGGCTGGCGCATAGGACGACTCCACTACGGACAGTACCGCCGCACCTGTTCCATGACCCTCAGGGATTTGACTTCTTTTCCCAGAACATAAGAAATGAAACCGCACAGGATGCTGCGGGATTCGAATGCCAAACTTTCCGGCATGCTGACCATTTTCATTTTTTCCATTTCCATGTCTTTTCCAAGGAGCAGTGTCCGAACAGTTCCGGCGGAAACATGCTGATCGTATCTTTGCGGCCGGGCACATGTGGCACAGAAAATACCGCCTTCTTTCGGATAGAAATAGTATGTCCCACCATTAGTTACGGGGGTTTTACAACGCACACAGGCCGTTAGCGCCGGTTCAAAACCGGTGATTTTCAAAAGGCGCATTTCAAAGAAGCGAATCGCTGTGTCCGAAACATTATCCCTTGCCAGCAGGGCCAGAAAATCCGCAAGCAGTGAAAAAAGATGTTCATTGACTTTCCCTTCCATGCTGAAATGATCGGTCAGATCAATGAAATATGAAGCCGTCAGGGTCTTTTCCAGATCCTTCCGGATGATGGGATAATGATCGATGACGTCGCAGGATTCAATGAAGGCAAGGGCGTCACGGTTTTTCCGAGAAAAAATAATACTGGTCAGTGAAAAAGGTTCAAAAACATTGGCGAAACGCTTTTTGCTTCGTTTGGCGCCTTTGGCGATCCCGCTGATTTTGCCTAACTCGCGGCTGTAAAAGGTTACGATTAAATCCGATTCACCGTAGCTTAAGCTTTTCAGGACAAACCCGGTGGTTTTATGGCTTTCTGCGGCACTCATGACTATAATGCGCGACCGTCGTATTTGATGTCGCCCGCCACAATGGTCAGGACGGCGCGCCCCTTCATTTTCCTGCCTGAAAAAGGAGAGTTTTTACCCCTTGAAACAAAAGTTTTCACATCCACCGTCCACGTTTGTTCCGGATCAATGACGGTGATATCCGCATCTGAACCTTTTTTCAGCGTCCCTTTGTCCAGGTTTAAAATTCGTGCCGGATTGCAGCTCATTGCGGTGATCAGCTTCTCCCATGTAAGAATGCCTTCGTGCACCAGATTCAGGCTCAGGCCAAGCGATGTTTCCAGACCGCTGATGCCGTTGGCTGCATAAACGAATTCCACTTCCTTGTCCGTCCGTCCGTGCGGTGCGTGATCGCAGGCGATGGCGTCAATCGTGCCGTCCGATATTCCTTCGCTTATTGCCGCGATGTCGGCCTCGCTTCTCAGCGGCGGACTGACTTTGTAGCGGGTGTCATAATCCTGAAGGCATTCGTCGGTCAGTGTGAAATAGTGCGGAGCGGTTTCCGCCGTTACATTCAGTCCCCGCATCTTGGCGTCGCGGATCAGGCGTACTGAACCGGCTGTGCTGACATGTGCGATGTGAATCCGGGTTTGCGTGTATTCGGCAATGAGAATATCTCGTCCCACCATGGCTTCCTCGGCGATAGAGGGAATGCCCGGCAGTCCCAGCATTGTGGACCAGTACCCTTCATTCATCAGGCCGCCCGCTGAAAGATGGATATCTTCACAGTGCTGGATAACCGGCAGGTCAAGAGAGCCTGCGTATTCCATGGCGTGCCGCATCAGGGCCGCATCCATGACCGGTTTTCCGTCGTCGGACAGGGCGATCACACCCGCTTCTTTGAGGTCCCAGAATTCCGTCATTTGTTTGCCTTCCGACCCAACACTGATCGCGCCTATGGGATAGACGCGGGCAAGATTGGCTTCGGTGGCTTTCCTGAGGATGAATTCGGTAATGGAACGGTTATCATTGACAGGTTCCGTATTGGGCATGCAGGCGATGGAGGTGAAACCTCCGGCCACGGCCGCGGCCGAACCGGTGGCGATCGTTTCTTTGTATTCCAGGCCCGGTTCGCGCAGGTGCACATGCATATCGATTAATCCCGGTACTGCAATCATACCGGCAAGATTAACGACTTGAGCTTCCGGCGGTGCTTTGATGGTTGTGCCGCAGGAGCTGATTTTTCCCTCTTCAAGCAGAATGTCCATCCGGGCATCCATCTTCTGTGAAGGGTCAATAACCCTTGCGCCTTTTAACAGCAGTTTCATTCGTTTCCTCCGGAAAGCATGTAAAGCAGCGCCATACGGACGGCGACGCCATTGTTGACTTGATCGAGAATAACGGAGCAGCCGGGATCGTCAGCAATGTCCGGTGAAATTTCCACGCCCCGGTTTATCGGGCCGGGATGCATGACGATAACATCGGGTTTGGCGAGCTTGATGTTTTTTCGGTTCAGGCAATAATGCTGGGCGTATTCGCGAAGCGACGGAAAGATGTTCTGCTTCTGACGTTCCAGCTGAATGCGCAGCATCATGACAACATCGGCGTCCGTGATTGCATCTTCAAGTTTTGTGCAGGCCTTGACCCCCATCTGCTCGATGTTGCGGGGCATCATGGTGGCGGGTCCGGCCACAACAATCCGGGCGCCCATTTTGGACAAACCGTAAATGTTTGAACGGGCAACCCGGCTGTGGAGTATATCTCCGATGATGGCGACCTTCAGACCGGCGAGCTGCCCTTTCTTCTCCCGGATCGTCATCATGTCCAGCAGGGCCTGCGAGGGATGCTCGTGTGCCCCGTCTCCGGCATTGATGATGGATTGACGGACCAGTGAGGCAAGCAGGTGCGGGGCACCGGCGGCGCTGTGCCTCAGCACAATGATGTCCGGATTCATAGCCTCCAGGTTGCGTGCGGTGTCGATCAGGGTTTCCCCTTTCACGACGGAACTGGTGGAGGCTGATATGTTGATCGTGTCCGCGCTGAGTCTTTTTCCGGCTATTTCAAAAGAGGTTCGTGTGCGTGTGCTGGCTTCGTAAAACAGGTTAATAATGCTTTTACCTCGCAGTGTCGGCACTTTCTTGATTTCGCGCGTTGAAATTTCCAGAAAAGATTCTGCTGTTTCCAGAATCAGATTGATCTCGTCAACCGTCATGTCCCGGATACCGAGGATGTCTTTTTTTGCCAGTTTCATCATAAATTCTGCCCTGTTTGTTTAATCCCGCTCACGCGGGTTGAACGTTGATTCTCCACCGCCTGCTGCGATATAATACGTTCATTTCATACCTCGGCACTTGCTGTGAGGTGCTTGATCCAATCATGTTTCTTCTTCGATGAGGACTTCATCTTTTCCATTTTTTTCCAGTAGATTGACGCTGACCGCCTCCCAAAAAGAAGAAGGAAGATTTTTCCCGACATAATCGGCGCGAATAGGCAGCTCACGATGACCGCGATCGATGAGGACAGCCAGTTGAATCATTTTGGGACGGCCGAAATCGATTAAAGCATCCATGGCGGCACGGATCGTCCGGCCGGTAAAGAGAACATCATCCACCAGAATTACTTTTTTATCCTCCAGGTCGAAGGGTATCTTTGTCTTGCCCAACGGGGCTTTCTTGCTTGTCTTCGTGATGTCGTCACGATAAAGCGTGATATCCAGAATGCCCAGCGGAATTTTTGTGTTTTCAATAGCCGAGATTTTTTTCTGAAGCCTTTCGGCAAGGTAAATGCCGCCGGTGCGGATGCCCACCAGAACTAGATTATTGATGCCCTTGTTTTTCTCCAGGATTTCGTAAGCGATCCGGGTCAGGCATCGTTCGATGCCTTCGCTGTCCATAACCACTCTGGGGCTCTTTTTTTCAGGCATGTTTCCCTCTCGACGAGTTTTTAAAATTCTTAAATGACATTCAGTTTTTTCGAATAATTCCGGTACCAATCGGTTCAAAATACGCAAGCAGTCATAAAAAAAGGCCTTTCCCCGTAAGGAGAAAGGCCCCGATTGACTTTATGCTGATCTTTTTCATTGGTTTTTCCTTTTTCAATCTCGCCGGATTAAATTAAAAGGGTATTTGTGTGGTTCATACAATGGAGTTGCCGGCCTGTCAAGTCCTAAAAGAATCAGCGGATCATTTCAACAGGTTGCCTATTCGGTCCCATCGCACTTTTTTCAGAAGATTTTCTTCTTCACTGTTCCAGGACCAGTAGATCAAAAGCGCTTTACCTTCCACGTCTTTTAAATCCACAAAACCCCAGAAGCGGCTGTCGGCGCTTTCGTCGCGGTTGTCACCCATCACAAAAAGAGAGTTCCCGGGCACAACAACCGGACCATAGTTATCACGCGGCTGCACCATGGAAGGATAAACGACACTGTCGGAATAAATGCCGAAACCGTCTTTGTAAGGTTTGCCGTTTATGAAAATGCTTTTGTTTCTGATTTCGATCTTGTCCCCGGCGACGCCGATGACACGTTTGATATAATCTTTTGAACGGTCATTGGGGTAAATGAATACGATAATATCACCTCGTTTCGGATTAGAGACAGGCAGCAGGATGGTTCTTATGACGGGTATTTTGATGCCGTAAATAAACTTGTTGACCAGAAGATGATCGCCAATGAGCAGCGTGGGCACCATGGATCGGGAAGGAATCTTATAGGCCTGTATCACGAGCGTCCGGATGACGACGGCAATTAAAATCGCGATGATGATTGCTTCAATGAATTCCTGAACTTTTGCTTTGGATTCTTCAGGGGGTTTTTCGTCCGGCTTTGCTTTGGTCATGTCTTTTGCCTTGCTCATAATACTTTTCATAAAGGTTGTGAACTCCTAGGAGTAAATGTTGGATAGAGAAACAAAAATCATGACCAGTGCCAAAACCCCTTTAACCATTTTGCGGCAAATCATGGCGAAGAAGTCCTGGCTGCCCGCCTGATGAGTGATACTTAATCTGGACTGACGGCGCCGTTCCATAATTAATAATCCCGCGAGGCCTCCAAGAAAGAAACCTCCCCAGATACCGGGCCCCCAGAGAAACGGTGTTAAAACAATCATTCCCGTCGCTGCACCAATAATGGAACCCCGGAGAGATCGTCCTGTAACCGGCGTTTCGTAGGCGTGGCGGTATCCCGTCCAAAAATCAATGGCTTCGGCAAAAACAGAAAAAACCAGCAGAAACAAAAGAACTTTCCAGCCGATTTGTTGAAACCCTGTGGAAATGGAGTAAAGCAAAACGTCCAGGAAAATAATAATAGTTCCGGGCAGTCCGAACAGGCTTAAATAAATCCCGATAAACAATATTATTATAAAAACGATAAATCCTGCCGTGGCAAAAGACGACAAATTACTTTTTTCCCTTCAGTTTTGCAGGTGACAGTTTTTCAAAAAGCAGCACGCTCGTGCAGGCGATATAGATTGTGGAATAGGTACCGGCTACGGTACCGACCAGCATGGCAAAGGCAAAATCGTGGATGACCGCTCCGCCGAAAATATAAAGCGCCAGAAGCGTGAGAAAAACGGTAAGAGATGTCAGAATGGTTCTGCTGAGGGTTTCATTGATCGCCAGGTTGATAACATCACCCAGCTCCTGTTTGGGGTTCCGTTTTACAATTTCCCGGATCCTGTCCAATGTGACGATGGTATCATTGATCGAAAAACCTATCACGAAGACTAATACCGCGAGAATGTTAATGGTGAATTCCATGTTCATCAGAGAAACAGCCCCGACTACAATCAGAGTGTCATGAACAAGAGCAAGAATTCCTCCTGCTGCGTAACGGAATTCAAAACGCCAGGTAACATAAATCAGGATCGCCAGCCAGGAAAGAATGACGGCGACGATCGCTTTGCGTTTGAAATCGGAACTAACTTTAGCACCAACGACTTCCACTCGCCGGATTTCATAATCCTTATTAAAAGCGGCGGTGAGGGGATCCCCTACATTGGCTGCAAGCATTTGTTGATTTGAGAATGACTCATGGGTACGAATTAAAAATTCATTATTACCGAACTGCTGAATTGTGCTGCTTTCCAGTTTGGTTGATTTCAAGGCTGTCCGAATCTGGTCTGCGGAAACATTTTTCGAAAATTTAACCTGAATGATTGAACCGCCGGCAAAATCGATGCCCAGATTAAAGCCACCATGATAGATAACCGATCCAACACCGATGAGAAGCAGGACGGCTGAAAAAATCATTGCGTACTTCATTTTCCCGACAAAATCTATGTTAACCCCTGGTTTGATCAACTCCATGCTCATACTCTATCTCCTGCTTGCGCCTGAATTTTAGATGCTCAATTTCTTAATGCTATAGTTCTGGGTGAAGTAATCGAAAATCACCCGTGTAATAAAGATGGCGGTAAAAAGACTGACACAAAGGCCAATGATCGTTGTTACCGCGAACCCCTTGATCGGGCCTGTTCCGAAATACATCAAAACAAGAGCTGCGAGGATACCTGAAACATGCGTGTCAATGATGGTAATAAGAGCTCTATCATAACCTGTGTCCAGTGCCAGGCGGGGCGTTTTCCCCGTCCGTAACTCTTCGCGGATTCTTTCAAAGATCAGAATGTTCGCATCAACCGCAACACCGATTGTCAGGAGCATGCCGGCGATGCCGGGCAGCGTTAAGGTTGCCCGGAAAGCTGCAAGCACTGCCAGAATCAGCAGTATATTCATGGCGAGGGCAAAGTCCGCAACCAGGCCGGAAAGCCGGTAATAAACAAGCATGAATAGAAAAACTAAAAGCGAACCGATAATGGTTGCCATAATACCCTGACGGATCGAATCGTTACCAAGAGAAGGACCAACGGTTCTTTCTTCCAGAATGTTGACCGGAGCCGGCA
>JAGFXG010000175.1 GCA_017860985.1 Deltaproteobacteria bacterium | reverse complement strand
AGGACCGGCCAGATGAATATTGATTTTGAATCCATTCTTATCTCGCTTGAATGTAATCATATACGGCATTTGCCTCAAAATCAACAATATGATAACCAAAATACGACAATGGTAAAAGAAAAGAGATTGATGGATGATGACGGATCATGATTTTATGCGGATCGCGCTTGATGAGGCCAGTAAGGCGATGGCGGATGGCGAAGTGCCCATCGGTGCGGTGCTGGTGCAGGAAGGTCGGATCCTGTCCCGGGCGCATAACGCACCCATTTCCCGCAGAGATCCCTCGGCGCATGCGGAAATGCTGGTCCTGCGAGAGGCCGGCGAGAAAACCGGCAACTACCGCCTGGCCGGCGCCGAGCTTTACGTTACGCTGGAGCCCTGTGTGATGTGCGCAGGCGCGATTCTTCAGGCGAGACTCTCGCGGGTCATTTTCGGCGCCCGCGATCCGAAAGCCGGCGCCGTGGTTTCCCTCTATCGGATTTTGAGCGACAGCCGCCTGAATCATCAGCCGGAAGTTACAGAGGGAATATTAAGGCAGGAATGCGGGGAAATTTTGAGTAGATTTTTTAAGGAAAAGAGGATAAAAGCCGATTCGGCAGTCAAATAAGCCGCGGAGAGATGTCTGAGTGGCCGAAGGAGCACGACTGGAAATCGTGTGTATGCCCACAAAGGTGTACCGCGGGTTCGAATCCCGCTCTCTCCGCCAGAATATGATGCAGAGACGCTGTACGCAGCGTCTCTGCTTTGTTAAAGCAAAAAGCCGGAGAGGTACCGAAGTGGTCGTAACGGGATCGACTCGAAATCGATTTGGGGGCCACAAGCTCCCACGGGGGTTCGAATCCCCCTCTCTCCGCCAGATTTCAATGCAAAGGCAGACGACTCCTGCGGCCGGTTTTTTCATTACCGGATTCCATGATCCAACAAAAATTTGGGTTGATTCCTGTCGATTTATCCATTAAGAGTTTCTGCGTGACAGTCATTATGGGAATATGGCCGGGTCCCGTACAACGAAGGCTTGTGAACCCCGTCAGGTCCGGAAGGAAGCAGCGGCAGCAAATCCCGTCGTGTGTTGCGGTAAACCCGGTCACCAGTATATAAATGAAAATATTCCGTGGCTTCTAAAAATCCGTGAATTGAGGTTTCATTGGAATACCAGGTTTTAGCGCGAAAATTCCGACCGCAAAATTTTGACGATGTTAAGGGGCAGGAGCCTGTGGTCCGGACCCTGAGTAATGCAATCGCCCAGGGACGTATCGGACACGCATTTCTTTTCGCCGGTCCCCGCGGTGTCGGGAAAACATCTGTGGCACGCATTCTGGCCAAGTCGCTCAATTGCGAACAGGGGCCGACAGCGACGCCCTGCAATGTCTGTCCGAACTGCCGCGAAATTACGGACGGAAACTCGATGGATGTGCGCGAAATCGACGGCGCCTCCAACCGCGGCATCGACGAAATCCGCGAACTGCGGGAAAACGTCAAATTCGCGCCTGCCGCCTCCAAATATAAAATCTACATTATCGATGAAGTTCACATGCTGACGCGCGAAGCGTTCAATGCGCTCTTAAAGACACTCGAAGAGCCTCCGGCACACGTCATTTTTATCTTCGCCACAACGGAAAATCACAAGGTGCCGGCCACGATTCTGTCGCGCTGCCAGTGCTATGATTTCCGCCGCATATCGCTGGGCCAGATCGCAGCCAATTTAGGCAAAGTTGCAGCGGCGGAAGGCATTACGATCAGTCCCGCGGCACTTTCCTGGATTGCCGAAGCGGGTGACGGAAGCATGCGCGACGCCCAGAGTATTTTTGATCAGGTCATTGCCTATGCCGGTTTGAATATTTCAGATGACGACGTGGAAGACATCCTGGGACTGGCCGACCGCAAGTACCTGTACCGCCTTTCCGAGGCCGTTTTGTCGCGCAGTGCAGGCACCTGCCTGACGATCCTGGAAGAAGCCTACCTTGCCGGCATTGATATGAAACACTTTTACACAATGCTTTTGAGGCATTTCCGCAATCTGCTGCTGGTCAAAATCGCCGCGGACGAGAGTTCATCTTTCGATATTCCTCCGGAACAGGTGGAAAAGCTAAAAAGGCAGACACTCAATGTTTCCCGCGAAACGTTGCAGCGTTATCTGGACATTCTGCTTTCCGAAGCCGACAGCTTGCGCCGCAGCCAGGAAGTGCGGATGAAAATGGAAACCATCCTGATCAGAATGGCATACCTGGAGCCTGTTCTTCCGGTGGGAGAAATTCTGGCGACTCTCGAATCCATGGAGCAAAAGCTCCGAAACGGAATGCCGTCTGGTGGCGGGATAGATCATGCGCCCAGTGCCCCGAAACAGCTTCCCGTGCAGCAGCCGGCCGGTGTTCATCAGCGACCAGCCAAAGAACCCCCGGCGAAACCAATACCTGCGGAAGCGGCAAAGCATCATACTGATAGGCCTGTGTCGGGGGACGACTTGAAAAAGTTTATTCAGAGGGAAAATCCGCCGCTGGGGGCAAAAATTGAAGCTGCTGAAGTTCTGGGATTCGAAAACGGCTGTTTAACCCTGGGTTTTCCCAGGGGGTATCTTTTCCTCGACACCATTATGGAAAAACCACAAAAAGAAGAACTGGAAAGAATTGCTGGGATTTTCTATTCACAAAATGTTTCCCTGGCGGTTCAAGCCATAGATGCTCCAAAGACAAACGGCAACGGCGGAAGCCCTCGCGGCAACCGGGCCAACAACATGAACGATATCCGGCGTGAAGCCATGAATAATCCGCTGTTTCAGAAAGTGCTGTCCCAGTTTGAAGGAGCGGAATTGGTAGAAATTAAAGCGATCAAAAAGTAAAGAAGGCGTTAAACAACAGGGTAATTTCTTAAGACGGCAGACGAAAACAGATGGACAGACGGTTCGGGACCGATGCTGAATCTGTAACGGATTGTCAGAAAAAGGAGGAGTATAAAGTGCACAATATCGGAAACATAGTGAAACAGGCAAAAAAAATGCAGGAAAAAATGGGTCGGCTCCAGGAAGAGCTGGCCCTCAAAACGATTGAAGCGCAGTCCGGCGGCGGCATGGTAAAGGTGACCGTGAACGGAAAGTTTGAAATCGTTTCTCTGAAAATCGAGAAAGAAGTCGTCAACCCTGAAGACATTGACATGCTGCAGGATCTGATTGCGGCGGCTGTGAATGAGGGTATTCGCAAATCGCAGGAAATGGCTTCTTCGGAAATGGCCAAGATTACAGGCGGGTTGAACCTTCCCGGTATGGGCATGTAAGGCAGCCCATGAAATCTTACGCACAACCAATCAAACGCCTGATTGATGAACTGGCCAAGCTTCCCGGGATCGGGGCAAAGACGGCGGCACGGCTGGCCAATTATATCCTGCGTGCTACGCCGGATGATGTTGAGAAGCTGGCGGAAAGCCTGGTCGAGGTGAAACGCAGAATCCGGCTTTGCAGTATCTGCCTGAATCCAACGGAAGAAGATGTCTGTCACATCTGCCGGAATTCGGAACGCGACCAGCATGTGATCTGCGTGGTGGAAGAGCCGGATGCCCTGGCCGCCATTGAAGAAAGCGGCGTTTTCCACGGAACCTATCACGTTCTGCACGGGGCGCTGGCGCCGCTTGACGGTATCGGACCGGAGCATCTGCGCCTCGGTGAATTACAGAAAAGAATCAGCGAAGGTCATGTTGAGGAACTGATTCTGGCCACGAATCCCAACGTTCATGGTGAATCCACGGCACTTTTAATCACCCGGATGTTCAAGGATTCGAACATCCGGATTACGCGCATTGCCACGGGCGTCCCCATGGGCGGCGATTTGAAGTACGTGGATAAGATGACGATTTCCAAATCCCTGGAATTCCGGCGCGGCATGTGATGCCCTTTCGCATGCTTCGGCTAACTTTGTTGGCAGCGTCGTCGGCTTCCTCAACGTATTTTCATATACGCCTGCGGAGCCTCCTCCTAGCCGCCTCGTTATCCTTTGCATGCAAAAGGGCATTAAGTTGAGGAGCAACAGCTCTTCTCTGACTGTTTTAAGGCGTCATTATTTTGTGACATATCGGTCTGGAGATCGTAATGTCATTGCGAGCCGCCTCTCAGGCGGCGTGGCAATCTTATAAACAAGATTTCTCGCGGAGTTTATTCTGAGCATAGCCGAAGAGCTATGAAATGGCAGGACTTATGGGTACAGAAATTAAAACAACAACAACTTTGCGGCGGATTCACACGAAACGCATTACCGCGGCGGTTCGGAAATTGTTTATTGAAGCCAATCGAAATCTTGGAACGG
>JAGFXG010000174.1 GCA_017860985.1 Deltaproteobacteria bacterium | reverse complement strand
AAAACCGATCGCCAGAATCCGATCCTCCGGACGAGGCGCCTGCAATCCTTCCGTCATGGGCTTAAGCCCGGTTCCGGCCGTAAAGAATATGCTTAAAAACGATTCAAAACTTTCGCTGGACGCCTTTGAGCTGATTGAACTTAACGAAGCATTCGCGGGCCAGTACCTGGGCTGTGAAAAAGAATTGGGCATCAACAGGGAAATCACCAATATAAACGGCTCGGGCATCGGGCTGGGGCATCCTGTCGGATCTACCGGAGCACGAATTGTCGTATCCTTGATCCATGCCATGAAAAAGCACAACAAAACGCTGGGGATGGCAACCCTGTGCGGTGGCGGCGGAGTATCAATGGCCTGCGCGATTGAGATGATCTAGAAAAACAGGCTAATCATCTGCAGGCTGTTAGACTGTTAGGTTCCGGAAGGGAATAAAAAAGAGACGTCATGTGACGTCTCTTTTTTTTATTTCCTTTTAGCTGCAGCCTAATACCCTCCCTTTTCATGCCACGGCAACACGCCGTGATATTTTTTTCAGCCGGCTGATCTGATGCCGCAGCATGGTGGCTTTTTCGTTCTCGCGCTCCTCCAGAGCATTCCCGCGCAGAACTTTCAGTTCGCGGATTTTCGCCTTGAGTTCAGACTTGGACATTTTGATTTTAGCCACACGTTTCTTTTTCTTGGCTGGCGTTTCGTCCTTGATCCCTTTCACTTCCTTGATGAAAGCGATAAGTTCTTCTTTTTTCATGTCGTGAATTGCCCGCTCATGGGGAAGCTCCCCCGCCACTTCCCTCAGTTCTTTAACGGTTAGTTTGTCCAGGTGTTTTTCGTCGTGTTCTTTTTTGTGAGTTTCTTCCGACATCGCGCATAGACCTCCTTGTTTTTTAATTTTAGGAACATCAACCAGCAATGCAGAGATGGAAATTGATTTTCTATTCTATTATCATAAACCCGAGCGTCATTCAATCCCGTCATCAACCCCGAATTCCCTGCCATTGCAAACCATTCATTTTTCGGCCAGAAAGAAGAAGCTAATGATATAAACACTTGCCTGCTGCCATAAATCCTAGTAATGATATCATCAACAACCTGCACCGAAAGGGAAATAAATGCTGACCTCGAATCATCTTGAAAAATATGCCGATGTCCTCCTTTGGGGATTGCAAACAGCCAAAAAAGCCTCCTTAAAGAAAAATGAAATCGTTTTAATTCAGTACGGCCAACCGGCGCTAAAGCTCGCGGAAATACTCTACGCGCGTCTCCTGGACATCGGCATTCATCCCGTGCAGCGAATGGTTCCCACATTTGGAATGGAAAAAAGTTTTTACCAAAAGGCCAGTTCGAGACAGCTGACTTTTCTAACCCCCGGCGACAGGGAACTGTATCAAAAAATCGGCGGCCGGATCTACCTGCATGCCCCCGAATCTCTCACCCATTTAAAAGACATTGATCCGTCCAGAATCGGTAAAACCATGGTATCCCGAAAACCTTTCAAGGACATTCTTGACCGCCGTGAAGAACAGCACAAATACAGCTGGACGCTTTGCATTATCCCGACCGACGAACTGGCCCGCCAGGCCAGGATGTCTGTCAAACAATACACCGTGCAGGTCGTCAAGGGCTGCTACCTTGACAGAGATAATCCCGTGGCCGAATGGAAGCACATTCACAAAGAGGTCATGGCCATTAAGAAACGGCTCAGTTCCCTTCCCGTTAAATACTTCCGCATGGAATCTGCCAGCATGGATTTAAAAATTACACCGGGCGACCATCGTAAATGGGCCGGTGTTTCCGGCCATAACGTGCCCAGTTTTGAAGTTTTCATCTCTCCCGACTGGCGAGGGACGGAAGGCGTCTATTTTGCCAACCTCCCCTCTTTCCGGAGTGGCAATTACGTCGAAGGGATTCGAATCACCTTTGCACGAGGCAGGGCTGTCAAGATAGAAGCAAAGCAGGGAGAAGCCTTTGCAAAAAAACAGCTGGCCATGGACGCGGGCGCGTCTCAGATTGGTGAATTCTCTCTGACCGATAAACGGTTTTCGCGAATTGACCGCTTCATGGCGGAAACGCTCTTCGATGAAAATTTCGGCGGGAAAGCCGGAAACTCTCACATTGCCTTGGGCTCATCCTACAGCGATACATTCAGCGGTGATCCGGCCAGGCTGACCGGACCGATGAAGAAAAAACTGGGATTTAACGATTCCGCTCTTCACTGGGACCTGGTGAATACCGAATCAAAGACCGTAACGGCTCATCTGACCGATGGAAGGAATGTTGTCATTTACGACCGGGGAGTATTCACCCTCTAGAGCAGGGAAAGAAGGTTCGGGGCGGCATCCATCATTGCCCTGATTTTCCGATAAAAATCATCCGGTTCGGTTGTGGCAAGCGCAATAATTTCGCCCGGGCAGATGCTGCTTTTATCCTTGGTCAGGATATTCGGGACAACGTTGAACGCCGTCAGACGGATACCGCAGCCTTTCAGAAATTGCTCGGCAGGCAACGATACGACCGTTGTATACACTTTCTCAATAATACCGGAACGATCAATCAGTCGAGCTGCCGCGAGCCCCATGACCTTGTCATGCAGAATCAGGCCGGACTTGCCCGAATATTTTTCCAGAGCCTCCCATAGAGGACGCAGGCCGCTGTCTTTGGACGAGTAGATCAGATGGTTGCCTTCCACAAGCGCCAGCGAATAGCAGGTAAAATCAGGGATCAGCATAGATATTTTTTAATCGGGTTCATCCCCAGCGAAATCAGCAAAGCCCACATCAGATTGCCTAAAAGTAAAACGATGACCAGTTTGGCAATAAAGACAGGGGAAAGACCGGCAAAATAATAGTCAGTCACGATCAACCAGGGAAGTTGACAGGCAAAAGCAAGCATTACAGATGGAATAATTTTTAAAGTCCTGCGAAAGAAGACCCCGGTTAGAAAACCCATCAGTGCATTGCCCACAATCAACCAGGGATTGCCAAGCAGAATGGCTGAATAAAGAGACCCGGTTATGCCGGCAACCAGCCCGCCTGCAGGGCCAAAGCCAATGGCCGCCAAAATAATCGCTGCCGGAAAGAAATGGATCTTCCAAGTTTGCGCAAACGTAACATTGATAAGGCTCAAAATACAGGGCAAAATAACCAGCAGGCTAAAAGCCATGGCAGCCCTGCGAAAAGATTGTACGCCACCTACACTTAAAGTGGAATTTTGCATGACCGGCACCCCCCATTTAACATGTTGTTATTTTATACTATCAGACTGTTTTTGAACAGATAAATTTAATAATCCTTTTCTAAACTCCCTTTCCCATAGCAAGCGGAAGGGAAAGTGCAAACCGTTTTTAATTGACACATCTTCTGTTTTTTTCTATTATTTCCCCAAATTATTAAGATAGTTTGTTTGTCCCTTAACCCACACTTGACGACACAGGAAATCACGATGGAAGATACACGGAAATTCAATCGTCGGGAAGTGATCCAAAAAGGTTTAACGCTGGGTCTTATCGCGGGCGGTGCAGTTGTTCTTGGAAAACCGGATCTGCTCATGGCAAAGGGAAAACCCGCCGGCATCCCTGATCTGGTCGCGGTAAAAAATGGAGAACCGGACGCCATGTTCAGGAAAGCCATCGAACTGATGGGCGGCATGGACCGGTTTGTCAAAAAAGGACAGACGGTTGTTGTCAAACCAAACATCGGTTTTCCGCGCCTGCCCGAAGTTGGCGCCACAACCAATCCACTACTGGTCAAAACCATTATTGAATCCTGCTATATGGCCGGCGCCAAACGCGTTTATGTTTTTGACAACGTAGTTACGCCAACCTCCGGCAACGCCCGTAATTGCTATCGACTCAGCGGAATCGAAGAAGCAGCTAAATCTGCCCGCGGCATCATTGTGCCGATCGACGATTTCAGTTACCGCGAAGTCGTGATTCCCGGCGGCAAAACACTTAAAACAGCGGATGTGCACAGTCTGATTCTGGATTGCGACGTGTTTATCAATGCGCCGGTGCTCAAACATCACAGTTCCACACATCTATCCATAGCCATGAAAAACCTGATGGGAATCATCAAAAACCGTATGGAATATCACCTGACCGGCCTTGACCAGTGCATCGCGGATTTCTGCCTCTATCGCAGACCTGATCTCAATGTTGTGGATGCCTACCGCGTATTGATGAGCCAGGGGCCGTCAGGACCGTCAAATCCACAATCCGCCAATGTTCAGATGAAAAAAACACTGCTGATGTCAAAGGATATTGTGGCAGTGGATGCGGCAGCCGCCAGAATTTTCGGAAA
>JAGFXG010000173.1 GCA_017860985.1 Deltaproteobacteria bacterium | reverse complement strand
ACCATCAATACCCAGTGGCATGATCATATCCAGAAGAAGAAGGTCTGCCTTGTTTTTCCTGAGGTATTCAACGGCCTCTTCCCCGCTGGCAACTGCATGAACGTTATATCCAAGTTGTTGAAGCAAACCGGAAGCGACGTCCCTTTGATCAGCCATGTCATCAACGATCAATATCAATTCCCCATTGCCCATGTAACATTCTATCGGTTCCATATGCTCAGTTGCGATCACTTCTTCACCTGTTACAGGAAAGTAAAGCGTAAAGGTTGTACCCTTGCCAACTTCTGTCCGCAGATCAATATACCCGTTGTGATCTTTTGCCGTTCCCCAGACAATGGGCAATCCCAGGCCAGTTCCGCTTCTCCTCATGGTCTTCTTTGTATAAAACGGTTCAAATATCTTTTCCCTGTTTTCGTCAGGAATCCCCATCCCCGTATCGGACACACTCAGGATCGCATAATCGCCATGATGAATCTCATCATAGCCCTTAACCGGTTTGTCAAGGTAACGATTCTCTGTCCGAATAGTGACCTCTCCCTTTCCTGAAATAGCCTCTGCCGCATTCAACACCAGGTTCATCAACGTCTTTTCCAGATGGACAGGCGAACCTTTAATGTTCAGAAGGCTTTTTTCACACTCTGCCCTGAACGTCACTTGAGGGTGATCGTCCTTTATTTTCTCAAACAATGGTGTTTTGAGAAAAGCCGATACAATATCATTTAGATTGACCACGTCCGAAACGGTGACACCCCTTCTGGTCAGCGTGAGAAGGTCCTGAATGATCGCGGATCCTTTCTCTGTGGACTTTATAATCTTTTCAGCGTAATCCCTGCATTTTTGTCCCTCTGGAATTTGTATCAGAAGCAGTTCTGAATACCCGGAAAGGACTCCTAAAACATTATTCAGATCATGGGCTACCCCACCGGCCATTCTTCCGAGAATCTCCATCTTCTCCGCACGCTGCAAACGATCCTCCAATTTTCGCTTCTCATCTTCCGCCTTTTTTTGATCTGTAACATTGCGAGCAATACCCCGAAATCCGATGGGCTCGCCTTTGGCATTTCGTTTCAGGGATACCGAAACTTCAAGAAATCTTACCTTCCCATCTTTCCCGATGATTTCAACATCGGATGATGCAATTGGTTCACCTGTTCTATATATTCCGTTAAATAGCCGATACATGATTTTAGCGTTTACTTCATCCTGATACTGCCGATTATTCATTCCGATCAATTCATCTCTGGAATATCCAAGAATTCTGCACTGGGCATCATTCACAAAGGTATAATTACCTTCAAGATCAACTTCATAATAGCCTTCTACCATTTGTTCTATGATTGTGCGATATTTTCCCTCACTCTCTTGCAACGCCTCTTCGGCCTGCTTACGTTCGGTGACAACAAGCTCGATTCCATCCCACCGTATTGAACCATCTTCCATCAAAGTGGGCGTTGATGACAGGTGAGACCACCTTATTCCTCCCGACGGCTCCTTCTCCCGCACCTCAATTGAAAAAGTTGACAAGGTTGTTATTGCCTCCTCTTCCGCTTGCATTAACATGGCAACATCATCTTCATGGACGCTGCCGTATATGAGATTAGCATCAGACATGACTTCTTCAGGTGTTGCGCCATGCAACTGTTTGACTGAATCGCTTACATAGGTGAAGTGTCTTGTTCCTTCGGACTTCATGATAAGCTGATAGATCATGCCCGAGGGAAGATTGTTGCTGATGGATTTAATACGGGATTCATTCTCCCGCAAAGCCTCGTTGAGCGCGCCGAGTTCTGCATTTTTCTTGTTGAGCAGTTCTTCGGCCTTTATCCTGACCTTTATCTCACTTTCATAACTGCGGGCCAGAAGCCAGATCATGACAGATATGCTCACGAGAAAGCCGGCGATGAGCACAACCCTGTTTACAAAAAAAATCTCAGCCGTTCTGAATGGTTTTATGTAGCCAATGGATATCAACCAGGCAAGGCCGAGATATGTAGCAAGACATATCACGAGGGCAATCCACATTTTCCGATACCCGTATATAAATGCCACAAACATGATCAAAATCGCATACATGAAATTACCCGGTGCATCAATTCCGCCAATATAATTTGCGTTCACCGCAGGGAAATACATCAGCAGCGGGAGGATGATACCGGCAGCACGCCAGAATCCGGCCTGTGTGAGAAACATGGCCCCAAGAAGTGTGATCGAAAGAATGGAATAGATCAGCAACGTATCAAGCGGCATTTTACCAAAAAGATAAAGGATAAATGTGATCAGGGAAAAGGAGAATGTGATGCTAAATGAAAAAAATAATAAATTGCGGGTAATATATTCCCGCCGCGCCATCTCCGGTTCAGTTTCGTTTAATGTGCGGATGAATTTTAATGGGTTCATCTTTTTATCATTTTGATTTTACGTTGCTTATTATTTTTAACTATATGAAACTCAGTTTTATATGTCAATGCAATATAGTCCGTAAAATGTGGGGTTGGACTGTGATCGGAAAAATCTGTTACTTACTTCTTTATTTGCTTAATGGCTGAATGATCGTTTTTTTCAGCGGCAAATCCAGAAAAGCATCTTCTTTGCGTTTTCCCTTTGTATCACCCGGAAACATTGAACCGGACCATGTTTTTCCCGACAGCCTCATCGTACCGGACATCACCCTCTTTCCCGACCCATTCGATCTTTTCCATCAGCAGAAGTCCGTCTTGATTTGCATCAATGACAGCGATGGCTCTGCTGCCATTTTCAAGCCTGCCCATCACGGTCCCCTGTATCGGATTGCCGGCATTGTCGTGCCGGATCACATAGGCCTCGACAGTAAGAGTTCCTGACGCCTTCTCAACAGGCATGGGTAGAGCCTGCGCATCGATGGCAAGCTGTGTCAACGAATCATCTCTGTCACTCCAGGAGTTCACAGGAGACGTCCCGGCGTAAATACCGATTGCATGCTTCGTCAGGTACCAGCCGTTTGCCGTTACCATGGCTTTTTGCGACCGGTCCTTTCTTATGAGATCGACAACTGAAGCGATCGCATGCGTCACATAGTTATTTCCCGGACCGCCAAAAAAGGGAAGTCCTCCTGTTACGCTTAAGTCCCTCGGGTCGTCATCCTCAATGCCTATCTCTTTCCGGGCAATCTCAAAGGCGGAAGGAAAACAACTGTAAATGTCGAATACACTGATATCGTCAATCGTCAAATGGGCCTGTTGAAGGGCAATGCGTGCAGCATGGCGTATGGCCGGAGATTCATGCAGGCATGGCCTGCGGATGACATACCAGACGTCGTTGAAATCCGCCCCGCCTATGGGATAAACCCATTTATCCCCGGGGATGCCAAGCAACCGCGCGGAGTCTTCCGTTGTCATAATAATCGCAGCAGACTGATCCACATCGACATTGGCATTCATGTACTTGGTATAGGGGTATCCGACATACCGGTTCTCCGGAGAAGGCGTGGCGATAATCTCGGCCGACAGTGCCTTTCTGGACCATGCGAAGGGGTTTTGCGAGGCAATCCGGGAAAGACGTGCAAAGGATTTTCCCATAAACATGCGATGTTCATCGGGAGACCTGCCGGATGACGCCCGTAATGACGTCTCAAACAACGGATACATTAAGGAAGGAAAGAACAGGTCATACAATTCCTCGATTTTATCCACACCACTTATATTCTCGCCGTCGATCTGATTAGGCGGCTCACTCTGAGACCAATCCAAAACGAGACCACCCTTCATGGCCCGTCGCAGTGAATAGATGGCTTCCGCACCGGTCATGAGGACGGCCTTGCAGCGGCCTGCCGCCAGGTCCCTGGCGGCCCTGTTGACGATCATCTGGGGCGTGTTGCCTCCAATCGGAAGATAAGAGGCCAGACTCGGCTTGATGCCAAGCGTTGCAGAGAGCATTCCGGGTGCGTCCCGGTATGACCACTGGAACAAATTCATCACATACACGCAGTCTATATAATCTTTTAATTCCGATGCACCTGAATCGATCAAGGCATCTGAACTTGTCTTTACCATGAGGCTGAGCGGATCCAGGGGCCGTTCTGTTTTCTTGTGCTGTGTGAATTGTGCTGCACCGACGATGACGGGAGAGAAAGACATTTGCATTTCCTCAAAAGATGATTTCACGATTAAAACTGCCAACGCAATTTTCTCATATGTGATTGGACAATAACGTCTTTTTATCGCTAGAGATTGTAATGAATGTCGAGTGTGGATGCAATGAATAAAAAACCAAATTTTTAGCGCATCGCGCTTGCTGCGCATGAAGATGAGGTATTTAGGTATTTA
>JAGFXG010000015.1 GCA_017860985.1 Deltaproteobacteria bacterium | reverse complement strand
TCCGCCCGATGTATGCAGGCAAGTGCTTTGGCGAAGTGGTTTTCAATTCCGCCCCGGCCATGGCATCACTTCGTCCCAATGTTTTCCCGGCGGCAGAAAATGCCAAAGCCGGTGCTGTAACGAAGGTGGATGTTGCTGTTGACGCACAGAAGAGCAAGGTTCTGGAAGTTCAGAAAGACACGAGCGGCAAGGTCGACCTGACGGAAGCCAACGTGATCGTTTCCGGCGGCCGCGGCATGAAGGGCCCGGATGAATTCAAACTTCTGGAAGAGCTGGCTGATGTGCTCAAGGGCACGGTCGGCGCGTCCCGCGCGGCAGTTGATGCCGGCTGGCGTCCGCAGAAAGATCAGGTCGGACAGACCGGTAAGGTTGTTTCTCCGAACCTGTACATCGCATGCGGCATCTCCGGTGCGATTCAGCATCTGGCCGGCATGAGCTCATCCAAGTGCATTGTGGCAATCAATAAAGATGCGGAAGCCCCGATCTTTACAAAAGCTGATTACGGTATTGTGGATGATCTGTTCAAGGTGATTCCCGAGTTTACGGCAGTGTGCAAGAAACTGGTTGCATAAAACACATAGGGTCTTTGTCCCGGATTGCCGGGGCAAAGACCTTTTTTTGATGCTTGATATTATAATAATAAGACAAGAATCAGCCCTCAAGTTTTGTTGGAGGATCAATGAAAGGACATGAATTTTCTGTAGGTAATGAAGGTCGCGAGGTTTTCTGGAACATTCCCCTGCCGGCGTTTGAGATCATCCTTTTTGCTCTCACGTTCGTTGCGCTTGCCATATTCGGTTATGGTGTATACCGCCGCTGGCTGATGTGGAAGGCGATGGGCAAACCGGAAATGCGCCTGGACAATATGAAGGAAAGAGTCAAGATCGTTCTTGAGGAGGTTTTCCTGCAAAAGAAAGTCTTGAAAGATCCTTTTCCGGGAATTATGCACGCCTTGATCTTTTTTGGTTTTTTTGTTTTAATTTTCGGTGCCGCATTTGACGCAGGGCAGCATCATATTACGGAACCGCTCTTCAGCTGGACATTCCTGAAAGGCAATTTTTATTTAGGCTTTTCTTTCCTGATGGATCTCTTCGGATTGTTCGTCCTGATCGGAGTGATCATTGCGCTCGATCGCCGCTTTGTCGCAAAGCCGGATCGTATGGGCTACAAAGGTGAAGTCGACAATACACCCGATGATGTTATTGTTCTTCTGCTCATCGGCGCCATCATCATCACCGGTTTCATAGCAGAAGCACTCCGCATTTATGTGACCAATCCTCCCTGGGAATACTGGTCGTTCGTGGGCTGGCTTTTATCCCGTACCTTTACAGGGATTGAACTTGATACCGCCCGGCTCGTGCATCAGTTGACCTGGTGGGTGCATGCGATTCTGGGCCTGAGTTTCATCGCTTATATTCCGTATTCCCGCCTCATGCACATTATTACAACCCCGGCGAACCACTTCCTGCAGTCCTTCAAACCGACGGGCTATATTGAACCGATCCGTGATTTTGAAAATGCAGAAGCGTTCGGCGTTGGTAAGTTGGAAGAGTTCACCTGGAAACAGATTTTTGATTCCGATGCCTGCACACGATGCGGCCGTTGTCAGGACGGTTGCCCGGCTTATCTGACAGGCAAGCCCCTTTCACCCAAGAAAATGGTTCAGGATATCAAAACGCACTGGCTGGAAAAAGTTCCGGAGGCAGTTAAGGCTATGAAGGCCGCGAAACTTACAGGTGCTCCCGCAGAAGGAGAAGCCCCGGCAGAGGCAGCGGCAGAGGAGGCAACCGGGAAAGCGCTGGTCGGCGAAGTTGTTGACCTTCATGAGCTCTGGGCCTGCACCAACTGCATGTATTGTATGGAACACTGTTCGGCGTCGATTGAACATGTGCCAAAGATTATTGATATGCGCCGTTATAAGGTTTTGACCGAAGCGGATTTTGCTCCGGAACTGCAGCTGACCTGCCGCAATATGGAGAACAATTCAAACCCGTGGGGCGTGGGTGCGCATCTTCGCGGCGACTGGGCCAAGGAAATGGGCATCAAAACGCTGGCCGAAGACCCCAACGTCGAATATCTGTTCTACGTGGGTTGTTCGGGTTCGTTTGACGATCGTGGCAAAAAGATTTCTGTCGCATTTGCGAAGATCCTTCAGGAAGCAGGCGTCAGCTTTGGTATTCTGGGGACGGAAGAAGGATGTTGCGGTGATTCCGCAATGCGTTCCGGCAATGAGTATCTCTTCCAGTCACTGGCACAGGCTAATATTGACGTGATGAACGGATACGGGGTGAAGAAAGTCATCGCTATCTGCCCGCACGGCTATAACGCGTTGAAAAAAGATTACCCCAATTTCGGCGGAAATTTCGAAGTTTATCATCACACAGAGATTATCGCCAACCTGATTGCGACCGGCAAAATCAAGTTGCCCGAGCCGCTCAAGGGAACATTTGTCTATCACGATTCGTGCTTCCTGGGCCGCTACAATCACATTTATGATCAGCCCCGTCAGATTCTGAAGGCGATCCGCGGCATCAATGTTGTCGAGATGGAGAGAAGTCTTGACAAGAGCTTCTGCTGCGGTGCCGGCGGTGCGAGAATGTGGATGGAAGAGGATATCGGAGAGCGTATTAACAATGCACGCACCAAGCAGGCAATTGCCGTAAACGCCGATACGATTGCCGTAGGCTGTCCGTTCTGCCTTACCATGATGTCCGACGGCATCAAGGATAATCAAAAGGAAGAGACGATGCAGGCATGGGATCTGGCCGAGCTGGTTGTCAAGGCTATGGGCAAGGAAGAAGTTAAACCGCCCGTTGATGTTTGCGCTGTGTAATTCAACTTCAAACAACATGATCAAATGATTTTACAAAGAGCCCGATCTGCAAAGAAAGGGCTCTTTGACTATTAAAGGAGATTTGCAATGGACTATCAAAATATTCTTTTTAATGTCGAAAACGGAGTAGCTAACATTACATTCAATCGCCCCAAGGTTTTAAATGCAATGAATTCCGAGGTGATGTCTGAACTGGCCCATGCGCTGCAGGTGTGTGATCAGGATGACGCGGTGAAGGCGCTGATCGTGACCGGTTCGGGAGAAAAGGCTTTTGTGGCAGGCGCGGACATATCGCAAATGCAGAACTACACCCCGGTGGAAGTAACAAAATTTATGGAACTGGGACAGGGAACCCTCCGCTTTATGGAGACAATGGGAAAACCTGTTATTGCCGCCGTCAACGGCTTTGCACTGGGAGGCGGGACGGAGATCGCGCTGGCCTGTGATATTCGCATTGCGTCGGAAAACGCTGTTTTCGGGCAGCCGGAAATATTGATAGGGATCCTTCCCGGCTGGGGCGGTACCCAGCGTCTGCCTAGACTTGTCGGGACCGGCATTGCCAAGGAACTTATTCTGGGCGGGGGGCAGATTAACGCTCAGAGAGCCTATGAAATCGGTTTAGTGAACAAAGTGGTTCCGCTTGCCAATCTGATGGAAGAGGCGGGAAAGATGGCCAAAAAATTTACAACGCTTCCGGGTTTTGCCCTTAAAATGGCCAAAAACAGCATCAATTACGGCTATGACATGTCACTGGACAATGCGGTGAAGCTGGAATTAAGTGCGGTTGGGCAATGCTTCGGCACGCAGGATCAAAAGGAAGGTATGAAGGCGTTTCTGGAGAAAAGAAAACCAAATTTCATAGGTAAATAGATATCAGAATCAAAGTTCAAGGAAAAAGGCTAAAGGTCAAGGAGATTGTTGAATGTCGTTGCATCTTGAAAAATTGAAATCTTTTTCGGGTAGAAAAGGTCCCTTGCTGCTGGTTATCATGGACGGCATAGGCATTGGCAAGGCAGATGAAACGAATGCTGTCTACAGGGCCAAGACACCCAATCTTGATCGATTGTTCAAGTCTGATCTGTACACGCAACTCAAGGCCCATGGTACGGCTGTCGGACTGCCCTCAGATGATGACATGGGAAACAGCGAAGTGGGCCACAACGCCATGGGGGCCGGCAGGGTGTTTGACCAGGGGGCCCGCCTTGTGAATACGGCACTCAAAACAGGAAGGATTTTTCAATCCGATGTCTGGGACACTATTGTACATCGTTCTCGCAACGGCGGAACGATTCACTTCATCGGGCTGCTCTCAGACGGGAATGTCCATTCGCATATTGACCAGTTATTCATCATGATCGATAAATGCGCCGCGCTGAATCTGAACAGGGTAAGGCTCCATGCCCTGCTTGACGGCAGGGATGTCGGGGAAAGAACGGCGCTGAATTACATTCTTCCCACAGAGGAAAAACTCAGGAAGATTTCAGAGGAAAAGGGTCTTGATTACGCCATGGCGTCCGGCGGCGGCCGCATGAAGGTAACCATGGACAGATACAATTCAGATTGGAATATCGTCAAGAGGGGATGGGAGGCCCACGTCCTGGGAGAGGGAAGAAAGTTCCCGTCCGCTTCCGACGCGGTTAAGACCTTTTACGAGGAAGACCCGAAAGCAACTGATCAGTATCTGCCCGCCTTTGTAGTAGCTGATGATTCGGGGATGCCCAAGGGCACAATCAAAGACGGCGATGCGGTGATCTTTTTCAACTTCCGGGGCGACCGCGCCATCGAGATTTCCAGGGCATTTTCCGAGAAGGAATTTTCCGATTTCGACAGGGGTCCTCTTCCGGATATTTTCTACGCAGGAATGATGGAGTATGACGGGGACGCCCATATCCCTCCCCATTTTCTTGTACAGCCCCCGGCGATTGATCGTGTTATCAGCGAGTACCTTTGCGCGGAAAACGTAAAAGCGTTTGCCGTATCCGAGACTCAGAAATATGGTCACGTGACTTACTTTTGGAATGGCAACTGTTCCGGCTACGTTGATGAATCCCTTGAAACATATATGGAGATTCCTTCCGATAGGATTGAATTTGATAAGGCTCCGAAAATGAAAGCGAAGGAGATAACGGATACCGTTATGGACCTGCTCCGGACAGGAAAATATAAATTCGGAAGGCTCAATTTTCCGAACGGTGATATGGTCGGGCATACCGGAGTGATGGAGGCGGCCATTATCGCAGTCGAGACGGTGGATAAGTGTGTCGGCGATTTGCTGGTACTGATCAAAGAAATGGAAGGCATTGCAGTTATCACTGCTGACCACGGCAATGCGGACGAAATGTTCACCGTAGATAAAAAAGGCACAAAATCAGTCAAAACAGCGCATTCCCTTAATCCGGTCCCCTTTGTCATCTACGACCCTCTTTACCGAAGGGAATATCGTATGGCGAATATCAGGGAAAAAGGTCTGTCCAATATAGCGGCAACCCTTCTGAATCTTCTGGGGTATGAGAAGCCGGACGATTACGATCCGTCATTGATAGAAATGAAGCCTGCCGGTTGATTATTATCTAAGAAAAGGCAATGCGCCATAAAAAACAGTCCAGGAGCCCGTTCTTTTTTGCCTGTCTTTAAGATTGTACGATGAATCTTGTCTCCCGCCGTTAATTTTTTTCTTGACGCTGGAAAGTAATTTCCATATCGTTTTTCATATAACAATGGTTGAGGGCAGAAACGGTTGATTGAAAATCTGGTCAGTAATTTATCCTTGTATATTCAAGGTTCTGTTATTCTTTCATTTTTGGCGGCATATCTGGGCGGGCTGGTGATCAGCTTCACACCCTGCACTTATCCTCTGATACCCGTGACGGTCGGTTTCATCGGTGCGCAGGGGGCATCATCAAAACTGCGCGGCTTCCTGCTGTCACTTTTTTATGTTCTGGGAATGTCCGTGACGTATGCCGCCCTGGGAGCGGTGGCTGCCCTGTCGGGAAGGCTCTTCGGGCAATTGCAGACAACCCCGCTTGTGTATATTATCATGGCAAACGTTTGCCTGATCATGGGATTGTCCATGCTTGATGTTTTTAAAATATCAATCCCGATTCCGCAAAGCATTCTTAAATATTCCGGCGGCGGGAAAAAAGGATTTGTTCCCAGTTTTTTGCTGGGTGCGGCTTCCGGTTTTGTGATCGGTCCGTGCACCGCACCGGTGCTCGGAGTGCTGCTGGGTTTTGTGGCGCTCAAGAGCAATCTGATAATGGGCATCGGCCTCCTCTTTGTTTTTGCATTTGGAATGGGGACGCTCCTGATCCTGGTGGGTACATTTGCGGGATTTATTTCTTCACTCCCGCGGTCCGGCGCCTGGATGACCATTATCACAAGGATTTTTGGCGTTATTTTGATTGGCGCTGCCCAATATTTCCTGTATACTGCGGGCACGCTGTCTTTTTAAGAAAAAAAGGAGTAACATGGGTAAATATTTTAATATTATTATAGCTTTCCTGATGATTGTTTTCCTGGTTTCGCCAGCCACTTCCTGGAGCCAGTATATCCCCAATGCGCCCTTCAAACCGGAGCTGACCCAGGCACCGGATTTTACCCTCAAAGACCTGCAAGGGAAAACATTCCGGCTGAGCGCTCAGCGAGGAAAGCCGGTTCTGATTTTTTTCGGAACGACCTGGTGCCCCGGATGCCGCGCGGAAATTCCCAAATATAAAGAAGTTCATAAGACCTATTCGCCGCGCGGTCTGGAGGTTATTTACATTAACATCATGGAGCCGGCAAAAAAAGTGATAAGGTTTGCTCAGAGCAATTCACTGCCCTATCGGACGCTGCTGGATGAAGACGGCAGCGTTGGAAACGCATACAGTGTTATCGGTGTGCCTATGATCATGCTGCTGGACAAAGCAGGTAATATTGTAAAAGTCGGACACAGCTCGAAAGATATGCCGCTGGATAACGTCTTAAAATGAAACAATGCGGCACAAAGAACACGATTTGGAGTAAGGCGGTCAAATGTTTTTCGCTTGTCTGCATGAGTGGTTTCAGAGATTCAAACGCAGATGGTTATTCAATAACGTAAATGAAAGATGACGATCTGCAAAATGGCGGTAATCGTTTGTTGCGGGGGAGAATGAATCCATGACACAAGATGACTGGCTGCATAACTTTACAAAGTCCGAGACAGACCGCTGGATTGGCGGTGTCTGCGGCGGATTGGGAGAGCACACCCCTGTTCCTTCCTGGATCTGGCGTTTATTGTTTACGTTGCTGGTTCTTTGCTTCGGGACAGGATTCCTCATCTATATTCTGCTTTGGATTTTTGTTCCGCGTAAAGCAAAAACCTGATAAACTGAGCAACAGACGTAGATATTCCGTCTGAAAAGGCAATGACTGTTTGTTGAAGATGAAGATTGAAAATCTGGCGCTGGATCAAATCCGGCCCGTGAAAATTCGGCATGCCAGTCCCCTGCTTTTTATTCACGGCGCATGGGGAACAAGTCAATACTGGAAGAATTATCTTCCGTATTTTGCTGACCAGGGATGGGAAGTCTATGCGGTGAACCTGCGCGGTCATTTTCCGTCGGATCGGGAAGAGGCATTGGCGCAGGTGACGCTGGAAGATTATCTGGATGATGTGGAAAAAGTCATCCGTCACCTCAGTATTGAACATTGCGCGTTGATTGGACACAGCCTGGGCGGATTGATTGCCCAGAAAACAGCGGAAAATATCAATTCGATTACCGCTCTCGTTACCATGGCCAGTGCTCCCCCGCTTGGCGTTGCCCTGGAAGTTCAGAATGATCTGCCCTATTCCGGAACGATCATCAAAAACATGTGGGGGATGATGAACATGAAACCGGTTAAACCGACCTTCGCAATGGCGGAGCAGACGGTACTCAACAACATTGCCCCGGAGGAACGCAGAGCATTTTTTGACATGTTTGTCGCTGAATCCCTGGTTGTCGGTTATCAGGTGGCTCAGGGCTACCCTGTGTATCCATCGAGGATAAAGTGCCCAAAGCTGGTCATCGGGTGCGCCATGGATGTGGTTGCTCCGGTATCCATGCAGAGGGGATTGGCCGATTTTTTACAGGCTGATTATATTGAATATCAACACTTTGCCCATCTGCCGATGCTGGAGACGGGCTGGGAAAAATCCGCCTCTGACCTGGTGAAATGGCTGGATCAGAAAGTGGATGCACCGCGCGCGGCAAAAGATTCAAGAGCATAAGAACAATTAGGAAGAGGAAAGGGTCCAAAATGAAGTATCGAGATGACATTTACGTTTACGAATGGGCAAACTATTTTGACAACAACTGCAACAGCTACTACATCGGCGGAAATGTACAGGCACTTATTGATCCGGGTCTGACGCGATATCTGCCCGATTTGCTCAATCAGATGGCCAATGACGGCATCAAGAAGAAAGACATCAAGTACGTGATCAACACGCATTCGCATCCCGATCACTTTCAGGGCTCTGAACTTTTTGATCAGGAAAAGGTAAAGATTGCCCTGCACCGCAAGGAAATGGATTTCCTCAAAGGCATCGGCGGCGAACTTTACGGTCTCTTCGGTATCACCGTGCCGCAGATGCAGATCAACATGCAGATGGAGGACGGCAAGCTTGAGCTGGGCGACCAGGTCTTCAAGGTGATCTCGATTCCCGGGCATACACCCGGCTCCATCGGACTCTACTGGCCTGTAAAGAAGGCCCTGTTCTGCGGCGACGTCGTGTTTCAGCAGAATGTCGGACGCACGGACTTTCCAGGCGGCAACGGCTCTCTGCTGAAAAAAAGTATTGTCACCCTGTCCGATCTCGATATCGAGTTGCTTTTACCCGGGCACATGGGAATTATCGAAGGCCATGACAAGATTCAGGACAACTTCAACATCATCATTCAGAATATTTTCCCCTACATTTAAGGGTGATCTGCTCTTCCGGAGGACCAGCGTTCCATGGCGAATGAAGGAAACAAAGTAATTTACTCCATGATCGGAGTCAGCAAGGTTTATGAAAAAAAGCCGGTGCTGAAGGACATCTATTTGTCTTATTTCTACGGCGCGAAAATTGGCGTAATCGGTTTAAACGGTTCGGGTAAAAGTTCGCTTCTGAAGATTCTGGCAGGCGTGGATGATGAATTTATCGGCAAGACCATCCTTTCGCCAGGCTACACTGTAGGCTATCTTGAGCAGGAGCCTAGGCTGGATGAAAGTAAAACCGTCCGCCAGATAGTGGAACAGGGTGTTCAGTCCACAATGGATGTGATCAGTGAATATAATGCCGTCAATGAAAAATTTGCCGAGGAAATGTCGGACGAGGAAATGACGAAGCTCTGCGACCGGCAGGCCGTCCTGCAGGAAAAGATGGACGCGCTGGATGCATGGGACATGGATTCTCGTCTGGAAATGGCAATGGATGCGCTGCGCTGCCCGCCCGGCGACACACTGATCAAAGTGCTTTCCGGCGGTGAAAAACGGCGCGTTGCCCTGTGTCGGCTGCTCTTGCAGAAACCCGACATTCTGCTGCTGGACGAACCGACCAACCATCTGGATGCCGAATCCGTTGCATGGCTTGAGCATCATCTGCAAAAATACGAGGGCACCATCATTGCCGTCACCCATGATCGTTATTTCCTGGACAATGTTGCCGGCTGGATCCTGGAGCTCGACCGTGGCCAGGGCATTCCCTGGCAGGGGAATTATTCCTCCTGGCTGGAACAAAAGCAAAACCGTCTGAAGAATGAAGAAAAATCAGAAAGTGCAAGAATTAAAACTCTGGAGCGCGAGCTGGAATGGATCCGTATGTCACCCAAGGGACGGCACGCCAAGTCCAAGGCGCGCATCAATGCTTACGAAGAGTTGCTGGGTACAACCCAGGAAAAGGAAACCGGAACGCGTGAAATCTTTATTGCGCCGGGACCCCGTCTGGGCGATCTGGTCATCGAGGCTCTAAACGTCAATAAGGGCTATGGCGAGAAACTCCTCGTTGAAGGAATGACTTTTTCCCTGCCGCCCGGCGGCATCGTTGGTGTTATTGGTCCCAACGGCGCCGGCAAGACCACGCTCTTCCGAATGATCACCGGCCAGGAACAGCCGGATGCAGGCACGATCCGCATCGGCGATACCGTGAAGCTTGCCTACGTTGATCAAAGCCGCGACGCACTTGACCCGGACAAGAATATCTGGGAGATGATTTCCGACGGGCAGGATATGATTGCCGTCGGCAGCAGGCAGATCAATTCGCGTGCATACGTGTCGCGGTTTAATTTTTCCGGCACCGATCAGCAAAAGAAAGTAGGGATGCTGTCAGGCGGTGAACGCAACCGTGTTCATCTAGCCCGGATGCTCAAGGAAGGCGGCAATGTCCTGCTGCTTGACGAACCAACGAATGATCTGGACGTGAACACCCTGCGCGCGCTGGAAGACTCTCTGGAGAGTTTTGCCGGCTGCGTTGTCGTCATCAGCCACGACCGCTGGTTCCTGGACAGAATCTGCACGCACATCCTGGCCTTTGAAGGCGACAGCAAAGTTCTGTTCTTTGACGGCAATTATTCCGAATACGAGGAAGACCGCAAAAACAGACTGGGCGCCGCCGCCAGCCAGCCGCACCGGATCAAGTACCGTCAACTGACCAGAAGGTAACAGCACTTCTCAATCAAAGCGTTATGTTGTCGGCATCGCTCGCCCACATACTTGGAGGCTTTCGGCGTTCTCAACGTAATTGTGTTGATCACCCATTTTTATTACGTATAGCACCTACCAAAATGAACTACTGTAATATCCAGCAAAATGTTACTTTTCGATTGAAACATGCGTAGCCATTCACCGAATTCCAAGATGCGTTTCTATGGCAAGCAGGTGGAGCAGAGGTGCGACCTTTTGCAAGAAAACGCAAGATGATATTAGCAGCCGAAAAAGGGAATGAGAGTAAGGATCAAAGACGGTTCCGTTTATGCCATTGCCGACAGCGACATGATGAGAAACGGCGATAATCAGTTAATGTACACCGAAATGAATATCCTCCTGGCTATAAAAAAATAACCACTGCGGAGTTGTTTCGTAGAAAAGCAACAACTGTCGGGAAACATTACAGACAGAAAAAATAAAATACCGCATAATTTCAATATTTTAAATCAGATTGTTCGAAAAAGCATTCTGCTATTTATTTATTTTCTGTCGGGGGAATTTACAGAAATATTTTTCAAAACGGAAGAATGTTTCTATTAGGTTTTTTTTAAAATAAATATCGACGCTGAAAACATCATTTTATTCAAAGCATTAAATGTAATACCGGATTTCACAAGGCAGACAGTGTAAGGAAATGGCATACATATTGTAGTATGCTTTTCCAGTTTAAGAAGAAACCCGAAAGGGAAAAATAAAAAAAAGAAGGAGAACGGTAAAGAATGCAAAGAACAAAACTGTTTTCAGCGTTAATGTTGGTCTTCGGGCTCATGATGTCATTGGCTGCGACTGCCCA
>JAGFXG010000172.1 GCA_017860985.1 Deltaproteobacteria bacterium | reverse complement strand
CTATTATCTGGCCGACTCGATCATGAACTTCCCCTCGCCCGATGAATTCGCGAAAATTCTGGAAGAGGCAGGCATGGTCCATGTGGAAAAATATCCGCTGACCTTCGGCATCACCTGGCTCCACATTGGAAAGAAGGCCCAAGGAGCAAGGATAAAAGAAAAAAACGGAACTTCCTTTTAGCCTTTTGCCTTATTCTTTGTACTTTTTTTCTTGCCCCTTGAACCTTGATCCTTGCCCCTTGATCCTTGAACCTATTTTGTTGTAATCACCCAGACACCCTGCCAGTCACCGGGCGGACCGGCAAGAAGTTCGGTGCATTTGACAACATAAACCTGTGCCACCGGATCATGCCGGGCAATGTCGGCAAAGACCGACCTGGCATGGTCGAAGTCGCCCCGATAGAACAAATTCAACCCCTTTGAAAATATGGCCAGCGTCTTCTGTTTTTGTTCATTCATGTCTTCCGGGAGCGCAGGTTCATGCACAACAACAGGCTCTTTCCGACCGACGACGGCGACGCGCGATACTTCACGCGTGGGAAAGGCGTCTGCCATCCCCTCTTTTGTCGTCTGCGAGATCAGCGTGTAAGTGCCGAACTGCTTGTTGATGCCTTCCAGGCGTGCAGCCAGATTCACGGCGTCTCCGATCATTGTGTAATCAAACCGCGAGTGAGACCCCATGTTGCCTACCACGGCGTATCCGGTATTGATGCCGATGCGCATTTTTAAATCCTTCCCCAGGCTCTCACGAAACGAAGGACGCATTTCGTCAAGCTTTGCCTGGCAGCGCAGGGCGGCCCGCACACAACGGGTGGCATGATCGGGCTGCGTCAGCGGCGCGTTCCAGAAGGCAATAATGGCATCTCCTTCATACTTGTCCACCGTACCGCCCTCCTCATGAATGATATCGGTCATGGCGGTAAGGTACACGTTGAGCAAATGGGTAAGTGCCTCGGGATCGAGCCCTTCGGATATGCCCGTGAATCCTTCAATATCGGAAAAAAAGATGGAAAGCATTTTTCGCTCGCCGCCCAGCTTCAGGCGGTCGGGATGCTCGATGATCTGTTCAATAACATCCGGACTCAAATATTGTTTGAAGGCGTTCTTGATAAAGATCTTCTGTCGCCCCTCGGTAGTGTAATAAATCAGCCCCGCCGTGATAAGCGTAACGGCAACGCCCGTTTCCTGCACAACCAGCGGCATCCAGAATCCCAACCGGTAAGCCATCAGACAAAGAACAACCGGCGCACAGATAAATAAAATATAGATAAGAACACTCGGCAAAAAACCGGATACCCTGGACGTTGCCAAACCGGCAAGAAGAACCATGATCAGGGTAATGAGAACAACAGGAAGCGGGGGTACCGGACGGATAAAGTCATCGGCCAACAAATTGTCAAGCATTGTGGCGGATATTTCCACGCCCGGATAGACGCCGGAAACCGGTGTGGGGCGGAGATCATAAAGGCCGGGTGCGGAAAAACCGAACAGCACATGGGCGTCCTTGAAGTCATCCAGCGGGACGGATGGCGTTTCGTTATTCTGCAGGCGCAGTTCACTCTGCATGATGGACGCCGCGCTGTAAGATTTGTGGGTCCCCGAAGGTCCGCGGAAATTGAGAATGGCCCTGCCTGCGGAATCCACTGGAATTTCCCTCTCGCCCAGCATGAAACGTCCGGAAGAAATTTTCAAATGCATATCGCGCTTGTCGCTGAGATATCCGGCCAGCGCCAGGGACGGCAGAACCTTTCCGTCAAATACTTCGAAGAGCGCCGCCCTGCGATAAACGCTGTCAAAATCAGGATTCAGATGGACATTGGCCAGACTGCCCGCGGCTTTTGCTAATTCCTGCACCGGAAATGAGGCTCGCGGGAACGTTTGGTGACCGGTCCGGGCAAGCCACTCATCGAGTCCCTGAATCTTCAAAGGCGGCAGGGGCACAGCTGCGGGCCATTTTTTCTCGGTGCCTGATTTCCGGCTGAGAAAGACAGCACCCACAAAATTTTCAAAATCGTGAACTTCGGAAGCAAGGGCCCTGTCATCCGCCACGCCGTATTTGGAGGGTTCGGTAAAAAGCACGTCAAAAATCAGCGACGTTGCGCCGGCTCGCTTGCAAAAACGGATGATCGTTCCGTAAACTTCACGAGGCCAGGGCCAGGAAAGGCCGTTTTCTTCCCTGGCCCAGTCGAGACTGTTCTGATCCAGCATAACCAGGCGGATCTTTTGTGTGGCCGGAGACGGTTTTGCCAGGAGGTTGACCCGCCAGTCCCAGGTCTTCGCCTCCCAGCGATCCAGCCATCCGGGAGCGAAAAAAACGAGCGCGATCAGAGCTCCGGCAACACCGGCCGCAAGCCCGTGAAAAATTTTAGCCCTGCGGCCCTGCAGCATTTTATTTACATTCATTTTCCGGCCCCGGCCAGGAAACCCTTTATAAGAGATGTCCCACCGCTTTCATAAATCTGTTTTTTCGAACATCCGGCGTTTCAGTTTCACCGACGAACTGATCGTTTTTTTTCAGTGCGGCAATCCTGTTTTGCGGTAAAGGATGGGTCTTTGCAAAATCAGTCCCGCCGGGTTTTATCTGTTTGGCCATGACGTTCAGCATATCGGGGAGTGCGCGGGGATTGTAATTCATACGTTTCATGATGGACAATGCCGCGGCGTCTGCCTGATATTCATAAGACCGTGAATATCCGTTGTTGATCATCGTGTTGGTGATGTCGGTAATCACACCGCCGAAAATATCATTTAACTGCGCGATCTCCTTTGTCCCGAATGATTTCGCGCCTTCCCGTACCAAAACGGACAGTGCTTCCGTCCTTCGCGCCTTTTTAATGGCACTCATGCCATGTTGCAACTGAACGTGTCCGATCTCATGAGCGACTACGGCGGCCAGTTCATCTTCCGTCCTGCAGCAGCGAATGAGCCCGCGCGTAATAAACACATGCCCGCCCGGTGTGGCAAAAGCGTTGATGTCGTCGGAGTCAAGCACCAGGAAATGATAACCGGCAAACAGCTCGGGCATATCCGAAACCCTCGCCAGCGCCTGCCCCATCGTGTTCAGATACGTATTGGCCCTGTCATCATTCAACGGCCCGTATTTTGTAAGCACCACCGCGCCGACGGTTCGTCCGATGTAGTATTCCTGCTCGGGCGTAAAATCCTCAAGGCTTTTCGCAACGGCCTTTGAGCTCTTGCGGATTGACTCGCCCTGCTGCCTGCTGATCGTTCCGGTTGCCTCACCCACCACGGTGGCAACGGTTGTTGCCTGTTCCATGGCGGCACATCCGGTCATCGCCGCCAGCATCATCAACATCGTCAAGGATTTCCGAAATTGTTTTTTCATGGTCTGCCTCCTTCGTTGCGGAGCACCAGACGTCCGTCTTCAATAAAATTCTCCATCTGCCTGGGAGATATCACAATCGTTTCCATGCGGTTGATCCAGGCATAATCGAGATTCGCGTTGTTTTTGCGGTACTCTTTTTCCACCTCTTCGCTGAATCCCTTGCCGGCGAGGGCAATCTCATCCTGGGAAACAGACGTTCCCGCTCGACTCCGTCCGGCTTTCAGGACGGTCCGTTTACTCGTCAGAGCGCTGCCATGCATCCATCCCTGTCCTTTCCCGTCCTCAACGGACACTCGTTTCCAGTCGCCTTTTTCTTCAAGCACGGTCACCTGATCCCCGTAGTATGTCTTGGCCGTGATTTTGCCAAAATGTGACGGGGTGGCTCTCAACTGCCCTTCCCGAACCTGAACGGTCATGCTTTTCTGCGCCTCCGCCGCCGCGTTTAGAAACAACACGCCCAGAAGCGCGAGGCAAATAATCAAGGATCTGTGTCGAAACATTTCAACCTCCTTTCTTTCTAAAGCCGGTCATTTAGGCCTACCAGTTCAAAAATCCCTGCTGATTTTTCTGTTGCGCAATTCCGCAAGCTTGCCCTTGTTCCATCCTGAAATCTTGCTTAAATATTTGGTGAGCTTCGCGATTCCCTCGACATCAGGCGAACCGCAATAAGCGCATTTTTCCTGCAGTCCCCGGACGGTTTTCCCGCAGGCCAGACATGACGTGAATTCCGGCGTGAAATCAATCTGCCGGCTGGCAGACTCGTTAAAAACCCGCTGCACGAAACGGCCAAGCACCTCCGCACCCGGCTGGATATCGCCCAGTTGCAGATGCGTGACGACTTCACCTGCCAGATACTGATGAAATGTCCCCTCTTCCTGCACCCTGTGGAGCGGTGTAACATCCGCTGCGGCATTGAGATGGGTGGAATTCGTATAGTAAATGGACCCTTCGGCAATATCCCCCAGGACATAACGTCCGGCCTCAGGT
>JAGFXG010000171.1 GCA_017860985.1 Deltaproteobacteria bacterium | reverse complement strand
AGTGGCCATATCCTTTCCGGCTGGATCACCTTCAGTTCTTTTCGGAAAAATGACGCCACTTACCTTCAGGTCCAACCGCTGTTCAGGGCAAGCGATCCCCTGATGGAACTGGGGTTTCGTCTGGGTGCAGCAGCGCAGGAAGACCGGTTCTGGCATGAAACGCTCGGCAATCTGGCGCGCCGTCTGGGAACCCATGGCAGTGTGGCGCAGCAAGACATCCTCATCGATCCGAATGTTCAGTGGCGCAACTTCGCTAATCTTCGCTATAGCGCGGCCATCCGGTCTTCTGTGTATATGCCCGTCTATTTATTGAAAAAATGTTTCATAGCCATCACTGGCCGGAAGCGGAAAGGGAACGCCTGATGACCAAGAGAAATGATTACGATGCGGTTGTCGTGGGCGCGGGGCCCAACGGATTGGCTGCGGCGATTACTCTTGGCCGCCAATTCAATGCCGTCTTGCTTCTGGAGGCGGCAAAGACCATCGGCGGCGGTGTCCGTTCCGCGGAACTGACCCTTCCCGGCTTTCATCATGACGTCTGTTCCGCCATTCAGCCACTGTCGCTCGCGTCGCCCTTCTTTCGGCAGCTCGATCTGCCGCAATATGGCCTGGAGTGGATACAACCGGAGATTCCTCTGGCCCATCCCTTTGAGGACGGATCGGCCCTTTTCCTTCATCGGTCCCTGGAAATCACAGCCGACGCCATGGGCGCCGACGGCAAAGCATACAAAAGACTCTTACAACCCTTTGTGGACAATGAAACAAGACTCCTTGCCGACATCCTGAAGCCTCTTGGCTTTCCGGCAAGTCCTTTCCTGATGGCCCGCTTTGCCTACCACGCGCTTCGTTCCCTCAAGAACCTTGTAGGAACACAATTTCAAAGCGATCGGACACGCGCGCTTTTTGCGGGCCTTGCGGGCCACGCCATGATCCCCCTGGAACAAGCGGCAACCGCCGCCTTCAGCATCGTTTTGGCCACTCTGGCGCATACCGTGGGCTGGCCCATCATTCGGGGCGGCTCCCAGAAACTGGCCGATGCACTGGCCGATTGCTTTCGCAATACCGGCGGCGAGATTGTTACGGATCGGCGGATTGCCTCTATGGCTGATTTACCAAAGGCTGCATCTTATTTCTTCGATGTCACCCCCCGTCAGTTGCTCCGTATCGAAGGCTTGGGCCTCTCCGATGCTTACCGTAACAGGCTTGCCGGGTTCCGTTACGGACCAGGCGTTTATAAAATGGATTGGGCCCTTCATGAGCCGATTCCCTGGAGAGCGGATATCTGCAGGAAAGCTGCCACGGTTCATCTGGGCGGCTCCTTCGACGAGATTGCCGCCTCCATCCGTGATGTCCATTCAGGGAAGGCGCCGTCCGCTCATTATATCGTCCTTGCCCAACAGAGCCTTTTCGATGCCTCCCGCGCGCCTTCCGGGAAACATACGGCCTGGGCCTATTGCCATGTTCCCCATGGATCGAAGGCGGATGTATCGGCGCTCGTTGAAAGCAGAATCGAAGGCTACGCGCCGGGATTCCGGGAAGTGATCCTGGCAAGAAATGGGCTTACGGCAGGAGCCATGGAACAGTACAATGCCAACTACGTGGGAGGAGACATCAACGGCGGCCTCCAGGACTTGGGCCAGCTCTATACCCGGCCCGTTGCGTCTCTTCACCCGTACAGAACCTCGGAAAAGAATATCTACTTGTGTTCTTCCTCCACCCCTCCCGGTGGCGGTGTTCACGGCCTGTGCGGGTACTATGCCGCTTGCGACCTTTGCCGCCGGCTGCAAGGAGATGCCTGATGCGCTTTGGCCTGTGATGCGCTGCTAGTCCGGTTCCTTCTTCATTCGAAATTGTTTTCTTTGTTCCGCTTTATAAATTTCTTCAGACAATAACCCGAAACGCGAAGGATCAATGATGAATAATCCCCGGGTCTCCGGGTAAATTGTTGTTGGACAGAGTTTTCGTGACAGCACGTGTAAAGACGATTACAAATCACGCTTCCTGTTATCAGTAGAGAATTGTTCTCGGCTAAAATGCAGGATTGCAATTTATAATAAAATAATTCACGCCTGACGGCAAGCATCCCCAAAACAATATTTTGCGGCCAATATTTCATTGACATACAACCTCGGTTTCCCTATACTCACTTCCACTGGAAGCAAGTTCTTATTAAATATAAAAAAAATATCAAAAGGCATAATGGTGTTATGAGTTTTTCAGAAACAAAGACAGAAATATTTCAGGCGGATGAAAAGACAAAGATCCTCGTTTACGAATGGCTTCCGGACAAAGACGTCAAGGCCGTGATGATCGGCATCCATGGCGGCTTGGCTCATGGCGGAGACTGGGTTACACCGGCCCTGTACTTTAAGGAGAAGGGCATCGCCACTTATGCGCCGGATTTGCGGTGGCATGGCACTTATCCTAAATATAATGAGAATGGAAAGGTTTTTTTCCATATCAATTCCTACGACGAATATGTCGATGATATACACAAACTCTATTCCTGGGTAAAAGAGCGACATCCCCAAGCTCCCATATTTATTATTTGTCATTCCAATGGCGCGCTCATCGCCTTGAAATACGCACTGACCCTGGCAAAAACAACGGATATCAAGGGATTCATCGTATCCTCGCCGTGGCTGGTCAACAAAGTTAAGATACCGGCGGCAATGAAAACGATCGCCAAGTTGATAGCGGGAATTTATCCGACCTTCGCTGTCAAGGCGCCGGCCCTGACGGATGTTTTAACCCATGATGAGAAAATCACTGCCCGTCATCATCAGGACGAGAAGCTCGGCCTGCGTGGGACAATGGCTACGGCAAAGTTGGGTGTGGAAAGCGAAAAGACGCAGGCATGGGTGCTTGAAAACATGAAAACATGGGAGCGCTTTCCGATGTTTGCCGTCATAGCCGGGGATGATCAACTTGCCGACCCCCAAAGCAGCAAGAACGCCTTGAATTCGATTCCATCAAATCTTCTGACCTTGATCGTTCATGAAGAGAATTTCCATGAGAACTTCAATGAAGTGAACAGAAATGAGACCTTCGGGGTGATATGGACTTGGATGCAAAAAAATCTGAGTTAAGAACATCATGATGAATTCATCAAGGGGGAATGTCCTGATTAAGAAGACAAATCACCCTTGACTGGGAGATTCCGTCCGAAAATCCGGTGACATTCTTGCTGTGTATATCTTTCTGAAATCAGTATTTTACGTCGTATTTTTCAAAAATTCCTGTTTGACAATAAGATAGCTGATGCAGTAATATCAAAGCGTAAATAATTAAATATCATCGTGCTTTTTTAAGCCAGCACCTTTTGATACAATAAAAGGGCAGAATGAAACATCCATCTAAAAAATTAAAGTCAGAATTGATCGAGGAAAATACCCTCTTAAAACAGAGAATCCAAAAACTCGAAAAATCGCAATCGGATCACAAACAGGAATTGGACTTCTTAAAGCAAGAACTCAACGAAAACCTATTAAGATACAATACCCTGATCGACCAATCGCGCAGTATCATCCTCGAATGGGATACCGATGGTGAAATTCTTTTCATCAACAATTGGGGATTGGAATTATTCGGTTTTTCCAAGGAAGAACTAATAGGTCGGAATGTCGTTGGTACTATCGTTGCCCCGGCTGACGCTAAAGGCGAAAACCTGGTCGAAAAAATGAATAAAGTCCAAAAAGCCCCCGACGAATATTACAGCAGCGAAAACGAAAACATCCGGAAAAATGGCGAACCCGTCTGGATCAGTTGGACCAATAAAGGCATTTTGGATCAGGATGGAAAGCTTGTCAAAACGCTTAGCGTCGGCATTGACCGAACCATGCAGCACCAAAGCGAAATCTCTCTTATCCAATATCGTGCGGAACTTGAGGCGAAGGTACTTGAGCGGACCAAAGAACTGCAGAAGACAATCGACTTACGTAACCGGGAACTCGAAGAACGCAAGGAGATGAATATAGCGCTGCGTCAGAGCGAAGAAAAATATCGCAATTTAATTGAAAGAGCAACCGACGGCATTGGCATCGTGCAGGAAGGAGTCCTCTGTTATATCAATCAAATACTGGCACAAATTAGTGGTTACTCTATTGTTGAATCAATTGGCAAGCCTTTCATCGATTTCTTTGTTCCCGAAGAAGTTCCAAAAGTTTTAGATCGCTACAAGCGTCGCATGGCAGGCGAAAATGTTCCCCCTGTATATGAAACAGCGCTAAAGTGTAAAGATGGAAGCAGGCTTGATGTTGAAGTTAACGCAGGGATAGTAACATACGAAGGCGCAAAAGCCGATCTTGTTTTTATAAGAGATATTACAGAGCGCAAG
>JAGFXG010000170.1 GCA_017860985.1 Deltaproteobacteria bacterium | reverse complement strand
GTCCAGTCCCAGCTGGCCGTAGCGCACGAGTTTACGGATATTAAAATGAGTAATCGGTGTCCAGGGACAGGTGCCTGAGCAGGTGCCGCACTGGTAGCATTTCTTCAGCGCTTCCCCGCCGGCATCCATAATGGCCTGGGACATTTCCAGATAGGGTGTAGCTGTCTGTGACATTAAATATCTCCCGTCATAAATAGATTGAGACCTTTACTCCGAAGGTTTTGCTAGCACATAAAAACCCAAACAGCAAATTTTTTAGCATTATGAAAATGATTGACGAATCCTTCTGGACCGCTTCAAAAAAAAGGGAACCCGAAGGCTCCCTTTTAATACTTTTGCGAAGAATTCGGGACTTACTAGTATTCCGGCGTCAGCTTATCCAATTCCGCCAGAGTAAAGACCGGGCCGTCCTTGCAGACATATTTGCTGCCGACATTGCAACGGCCGCACTTGCCGATGCCGCACTTCATACGCATTTCCAGGGAGGTGATGATATTCTCCTTGGAGAAGCCAAGTTCAAAGAATACCGGCAGGGTAAACCGGATCATGACGGGGGGACCGCAGATCACGGCAACCGCATTTTCCTTGCTGGGAGCAACATCTTTACAGACCGCAGGGACAAAACCTTCCCTGCCCTTCCAGGTCGCATCGCCTTTATCGACGGTAACATTGATATTCAGATCGTCCCGTTTCTGCCATTCAATCAATTCATCTTTGTAAAGCAGCAGGCCGGGATTTCGCGCACCGTAAATCACCGTGATATTGCCGAAGCGCTTGCGGTTGTCGCCGTAAATCATGTAATTGATCAGTGAGCGGAGCGTTGTAAACGCGAAACCTCCGCCGACAATCACAATATTTTTCCCTTCGAGAAATTCAAGCGGCCAGGAATTGCCCAGCGGCCCGCGGAGACCCATCACTTCGCCCTCTTCCATTTCATGGAGCGCCGAGGTGACCACACCGGCTTTCTGGACGGTAAATTCGACATAACCTTTCTGCGTTGGAGAAGAAGCAATACCAATGGGTGACTCACCCTTGCCATAAATGGACAGTTCGCCGAACTGGCCGGGAATGTAGGCGTACTTCTGCTCGTCTTCGGGATTGACGAACTTAAAGCGAAACGTCTTGATGTCTTTGGTATCGACTTCAGTAATGATTTTATCCACTGTTACGGGATAAGGAATATACGGGTTTTGCATTACGAACTCCCTGTTTATAATTTTGAGATGTCTTCAACAACTTTACGGATATCAATATTCACCGGACAACTCATGACACAGCGGCCGCAACCGACACAGGCAATTGCATTGAAATTGTCCACATAATATTTAAATTTATGCATGGTACGCTGGCGCCATCTTTCCTTCTGTGAAGAACGGGGGTTGTGACCTGACGTTTCCTTGGTAAACATCGGGAACATGCAGGAATCCCAGGAACGGATGCGGACGCCATCAGCGCCTTTTACCTCATCGCTGATGTCGAAGCAGTGACAGGTGGGGCACATGTAGGTACAGGTCCCGCAGGCCAGACATTTGCCATGAATCGTATTCCAGAAGGGATTGTCGAAATTCACATCCAGAATCGGTTTGACTTCATGAGCGGGAATTTTGGATTTTATCATCCCGGCAGCGTTGGCCGCGATTTCGTTTTTCTTTGTTTCAGCGGCGGCATCAGCTTTGGCATCTCCGAAATAGTTGGCCAGCTTTTCTCCCTTGGGGGTAATGAACTCCACCAGATAGTCGCCTCCGATATCCGTCAGCAGGATATCCGTGCCTTCGGAAGCAACGGGCGCTCCGTCAACGGATGTACAGAAACACGTCGCATAAGGCGGTTGCACGCAGGCTATTGAGATGACCGTCGTGCTCTGTCTTTTAGCGACATAATAAGCGTCTTGATATTTTTCCTGGTCGAAAAGCTTATCCAGGAGCGCAAAGCTGTGGGCATCACAAGGGCGAACACCGAACAGAACCGACTGATCCGCCCTGTTTTCCTCTGCCGAAAAGACCATGCCTTTTGGTGTTCTGGTAAATTTCATCATGGTTTCCGTGTGCGGAAAGAAAACATTTTTCGGCGCGTTCTTGGAATTCAAATACGCAAAATATGGTTCGCCATCTTTCTGCAATGGGTCAAAAAGAACGTTATCTTCCTTTTTTACCGGCGCCCAAACCAGGAAATCTCCGGCCATTTTCTTGGCAATGCCCGCTAGTGCATCTTTTTTGATCAAACGTTTTTCCATAATTGTCCCTAATTTAGAATTTTCTCCAGCTTTTTAAACTTCAAAAGCGGCAGGTAAAATCAGCTTATCAATTAAATCAATCGCAATTGACTCAGCAGCGGCTGAGGATCCACCAGATGCGATTTAAAGGTTTCTTTCGATCCGTCAAGTCCCAATGCCAGTGAAATTAATTCCGTGAAATAGAAAACAGGCATTCTCATACTCGGACTGGGGCGCATATCCAGGTTGGCCATGCACATCGGACAGGCGGTAACAATACAATTGGCTCCGGCCTCTTTAGCGGCGCTCATTAATTTGTCGCACATATCAACGACAATGGCCGTTTTACTGACCGACAGGGATCCGCCGCAGCAATCCGTCTTGTAAGACCAGTTTTTCACATCCGCGCCGATGGCCTTCATCATCTTATCCATCATAAACGGATTTTCGTAATTCTCAAATTCGCAGACTTCCGGCGGACGAAGCAGAAGGCAACCATAATAGGAAACCGGTTTCAATCCCGCAAGCGGCTTGACGACTTTTCCCGCCAGCGCATCGATGCCGATTTCATTATAGATGACATCAATGGGATTACGAATGGCGATGCCGCCCTGATATTTAGCACCAACCACAGATTCAATCCTTGCTTTGAGGTCTTTGTCAGCTTTCAAATGATGCTCCGCCATTTTAAAGCGATTGAAGCAGGCGGCGCAGGGAACCATGACATCCATCGCATTTTTTTCCGCAGCGATGAGATTGCGCGCCGGCAGGGCGATGGACAAATCAAAATTCGTATTGTGCGCGGCAGATGCTCCGCAGCAGGACCAATCGTCAACTTCTTTAAGTTCGATGCTGAGGGCGCGACTGACAGCCTTCATGGACTGATCGTATTCTTTTGCCATCCCATGTAGCGAGCAACCCGGATAATATGAAACTTTCAAGAGAGTAGCCTCCTTTTATACTTATTGCTTCTCTGTAACAGGCCCGTTACGGCTTGATACAAAACAACATTTTCATTATATTTTTTTCGTTTTCTCAAAAATATTTTTAATCGATTTCATATCTTTTGTCCGCGGGGGCAAAAGCGACAGCTTTCCCTTCAGGAACATGCTCGGGGCTATATCCATATCTGAGAACAGATCTCCCGATTTGAGCTTGTAATGGACCGTCATCATCATTTCGTGGACGCGACCACCAAATTTAATGCTGGAGAGAAACGCTTCATGGAACTTCAAAATATTCTTCTCATGCGCGCCGACACCGGTCTCAATGGCCATCTGCCTGAGCACATCCATCATACGGGCAATATCCACCTGGTTGGGGCAGCGGGTAATGCAGGTTTCACAAGACATGCAAAGCCAGATCGTCGAGCTGTTCAGGACTTTGTCCTTCTGCCCGTTCTGAATCATTTTGATAACCTTGTTGGGGTTATATTCCATGTGCGACGCGGCAGGGCAGCCCGCCGTGCACTTCCGGCAATGATAACAGGCCTGCAATGGCACACCATGTATCTTTTTGTTTACTTCTTCCAGAAAAGTTTCCATTTAAACTCCATTATTTCTATCAAATTATGGGTTGTAGATAAAATCCTGTTTATCATGATGTTCATCGAATTTGCCAAGGGGCGGCATATCTTCCATGCTGGAACCGGCGCGGTTACCGAACATTTCGAAGCAATCCTTGTCGATCTTTTTGAGGAACTTGCGCAGATCAACCCCCATCGGGCAAACGGAAACACAGGAACCGCAATCCACACAGCGTCCGACCATATGATAGAGACGCATAAACTGAAACACCTGCGTATCGGTTTTGTTTTCGCCGATGCCCACCCACTGCGGCTGACTCTGCTCAACAAAACAAGTCGGGCAGTAACAGGAAGGACACGCCTGGCGGCAGGCGTTGCAGCGCATGCACTTTTCCATTTCCTTGATAAAATAAGCCCAGCGCTCTTCTATCGCTTTGGCTTCGAATTCCTTCACGTCGTTGTATTCAGCATCAGGTTTCATGGCCGGGGCGGGTGACCCGATCATCACATCGGAAATAATGGGATTGTTGAAACGGCAGGTAAGGCAGCACTCCGCCAGAACATCTTTTAATGCGACTGTTTTATCACCGTCGGAGGTTTT
>JAGFXG010000014.1 GCA_017860985.1 Deltaproteobacteria bacterium | reverse complement strand
TCACGTTTGTACCAGAAGGCATAGCTACCGCTATCGTTTTCCCCGTTTCATTAATTGTTCCGGCAACGCCGTTCAGCGAAAATGCCGTAATAGCTTTTGCTGATGATAGTGGTGTGGGTGTGGTTGTGGTTGTGGGTAGGGGTGTGCTATCTCCGCCACCGCAAGCCATAAGCGTCAAAAGCAACATTGCTGATAATACGACAAATGCCTTTTTCATAATTATCTCCTTATCTCATATTATTATTTTGACTGTCCCCTGCGGTTAGAGACACTGGGTTTGGGACTGTTCAATGGCGCTATTGGTAGGCAACACCCTTCAAATTATACAGGTGGCCTTAATATAAAGGAGGAATACAAGTGGCTCATATTTTATACATAATTGGAAATAATACAATAAGTATTTTTCTGATTAAAATGTAATGGATGATGTTAATGTTTGCTGAACGTGAATTCCGCTTATACTTGTCAGCAAGGAATATCATCTGAAAGAAAGGACGACTTTTGTTAATCCCGAACGCTCACTTACAGGAAGGAGCCATTGGGAACAATCGATCGAGAAGCATCAACTCAATCATCGCTCATTCCCACCCGCAATAAGCAAACAAATAATGTTGAATATGCCGTTGCCTATTTTTTACTCAACTCTTTCTTCACAGCCATACCCAGTTTCTCGATGACATATGGTTTTTTTACATAGATCCCGGCTCCGAGAGACTGCGCAAAACGCACACGCTCCGACTCGGAAAAGCCACTGACGATGATCGTCTTCTGCTTCGGATAGATTTCAAGGATGCGTCTATACGTATCCAATCCATCCATACCGGGGTCCATGATCATATCGAGAACAATCAGGTCGGTTTGATGGGTTTTCAGATGCTCGACAGCCTCCTCACCGCTTGAAACCGTTTGTACTCTGTAATTCAGTTTGCCCAGCATCGTAGCCGCTAGTTCCCGCTGTTCTTTTATGTCGTCCACCACGAGGATTTGTTCATCGTTTCTGAACACCTATGTACCCGTTATGATCCTTAACCACCCCCCAGACAACAGCCAACCCCAGTCCGGTCCCGCTCCGACCCATAACCTTCTTTGTATAGAACGGCTCGAAGATATGCTTAATATCCTCATCTGAGATACCTTCGCCGGTGTCTGATACGGAAAGGAAGACATAATCTCCTTCCCGAACATCGTCATATCCATGAATCGGGCCATCCAGATTGCAATTACCCGTTGTTACGGTCAAGGTGCCGCCTGAAGGCATGGCCTCCACTGCATTGGTAAGAAGATTCATAAAAGATTTGGAAATATGGGGAGGGGAGCCGTTGATATTCAGCAAATCAGTTGCAAGATTGGTCTTTGTCTGAACATGTGGGTGGGACAACGATAGGTTTTCGAACTCCAGTGTTTTCTGAAAATCAGAGATAATGGAATTCAGATTGAAAACGCTTGCGGAATGAATGCCCCTTCTCGCCAACGTCAGAAGGTCCTGCACAATGGCCGCAGCCCTGACGCCGCCACCCATGATCTTTTCGACGTGGCTCCGTAGTCTGTTTTCCAATGGAATGTCGTCGAGAAGGAGCTCCGAATAACCAACCAGTATTCCCAGGACATTGTTGAGATCATGGGCGACGCCACCGGCCAGCGTCCCCAAGGCTTCCATCTTTTCCGCCCTTTGTAGCCGCTCCGTAAACTTCTCACGCTCCTCTTCTGCTTTCTTGCGCTCCGTGATATCACGGGAAACATTGGCAAAATAGAGCGAAGCCTTGCTGACAGGATCTGCGATCGTATACGTACTTGCATATACATCTGTCAACCGGCCGGTTTTCAGGTTGCGGTACTGCAGTTCACCTTCCCATGCACCATCTCTCGTGAGTGCGGGGAGAAGTTCGGTCCTTACCATCTTTAGCAGATGTTCAGGGATGACATCCTGAATGTTGAATTCGTCCACCCTGTCCGGTTCAATGCCCAGCATCCAGCATCCCGCTTCATTGAGAAAAATCATCCTTCCGTCGGGGGTGGCCAGATTGATGAGCTCGCTGCTGTGCCTGACTATGGATACCAGTTTTTGAAGTTCTTGCTCCGCCTGCCTGCGTGCCGTGATGTTTCGACACAGCGTCATGATCTCTGTCTTTCCTTCCACCTCCATACAAGTTGCATTGAGCTCGATGGGGGTGACATGGCCTTTTGAATCCATATAATCGATTTCCAGGTTTCTGATCAGCCCTTCCCGACAGCAGATCTCCACCGCGGCCGCATTCTTCTCCTTTTCATGATTAGCCGTCCATTCGAGGACGCTACTCCCCAGGATGTCACTCAGTTGACTGTGACCGGTAAGACCGACATATTCAGGATTTGCGTCAAGGACAATACCATGATGATCGAGAATGACAAATCCGGTCTGGGTCGTTTCGATAAGCGTCCGATATTTCTCCTCGCTTTTCTGAAGCGCTTCAGCCGCCCGCTTGCGTTCAGTGACGTCGTTGAACGTGACAATGAGTTTGTCTTTCAAGAAGGTGGCGTAAAGCTCGCAAATGCGTTCCGAACCATCTTTGCAGGTAACCCGGTATTCGCCCGTGTTGACAGTTTTGCGGGATTCACGGGCTATTTCCAGAAAAGGTTTCCATCGGTTAATTACTTCGCGCTGGTAATCGGGATCAGGGTAAGCTAGTTGATACCATTCCGGTGCGGTGGGCGCGGTATGTCCGAAGAGAGTGAGGGCGCTGCGACTCCAGAAATCAATGTTGTTATCCTGAGTATCGACTAAGGCAATGGGGAACGGCGTAGCATCGAGAACGGCACGGAGTTGAACCTCACTGTTCCGCAAGGCTTCCTCCGCCTTCTTGCGCTCCGTAATGTCAAGACTCAGAACCGCAATTGATACAACAAGCCCATTGGCGTCAGTAACAGGAGTATAATTTACTTGTATCCAACGTTTTCCTGAAACAAGATCAAAGGTGTTTTCGTAAGAAATCGATTTACCCAATCTAACTTCTTCGATATATTTGATGGCAAATTTATAATTTGCTTCCCCAATAATATCCTTGATATGCTGTCCGATGATTTTTTCTCGAGGTATCCCAAATGATTTTTCAAATGTGTCATTCACGAATTCATACTGCAATGTATTTGCGTTGACGTAAGCAATATTCCCAGGGATAGTGGAAGCAAGACTCAAAAATTTGTCATTGTTTTCCTTTAGTGTCTTCTCCTCCTGCTTGTGCTCTGCGTCCGATTTTTCCAGTTCCTGGATTCTCTTCTTAAGGGATGAAATCTCTTCGAGCAGTTCCTGGTTGGCTTTGGATGGATCGTTCATCTGAGGTTTCTCCATCGTTTTGAATGGAATATATTGGAAACAAAATAGACGATATTTACAGCGATAATAAATCTCTTGTGATAACTAACAGATATCCATTGAACCGTCAAAGGCAAATTAGCTCTTCAAACTGATTACCACTTGATATTAGCAGTTTTCTCCGATTCGGCTTGGTTGCTGATTTCAGGAAGGAATGATTTTGGATTGTCTTTTTTTTCATTCCGTCAAAGATTTCCTGGATTCACAAACAGAAGAAGGGAATGCAAAGTGCGGCAGCCTGACATTTGATCTGATGACCTTCCGGGAAAACAGCACCCTGTGTTTTGAAGATGATCTCGGAAAGAAGAAAGAACTGCACTGCAGTGAAAGATATTATGTGCCTTCCGAAATCACCTGGTTGTTAAGGACGCTGAATTTCAGGACCGTCGATATTTACGGAGCAAAACTTGGCGCTTTCAGCCGAAACGATAATCTGTCAACCGAAGATTTTGAAATGCTTGTCATAGCTGAAAAAATGTAAATTAATGCTTGGAATTATGGGGAAAATATGTAATAAAAAATCAGCTTAAATACGGCTGGTGATTCGAAAATTCGGGAATGCAGGGTCTGCCGACACCCCCTGCAACGGGAGTAGAAAAACTGACTGTTCAATATGGAGGTTCATAGTGCCGGTTGCCGTAGCGCCTGAAAAAATCCCGGTCGTCTTATTGTACAACGTTGATCCGCAATGGACACAGACTGAAAAAGAGGAGGTCATCAGCCTTTCGACACAACTTGGACACGCGTTGATCGAAGTGGGTTATCCAACCATTTTTGTTCCGATTGCGGATGACGACATTGCCAATCATCTCCATTCTTTTGATCCTTCAGAATACATAATTTTCAACTGGTGCGAAAGTCTGCCCGGCTTGACGCATAGCGAATGGCTGGTGGCCAAACGGCTTGAAATGCTGGGGTTCACCTTTACCGGTGCCGATTCTGAAACGCTGGCGCTGGCGCAGGACAAATATCGGGTCAAGGTTCTGCTGGAACAGGCCGGTATCCCTACGCCCGCATGGCGGATATTCCATCATGGCGAAACTTGCGAGTGGAACCGTTTCCCGGCTATTGTCAAACCGATGAACGAACACTGCTCCGCAGGCATCACCCGAGAGTCCGTTGTGCTCAATCAAACGGAACTGGAAAACCGGATTCCCTTCATCCTGGATACCTACCAGCAGCCGGCCATGGTTGAAGACTTTATCGACGGGCGCGAATTTCATGTCTCCGTCTGGGGAAATGAAAAGCTTACCGTGCTACCCGTCGCAGAAATGGATTTCTCTTTCTTCAGCAATATCAAAGACCGGCTTTGTACGTATGATGCCAAATTTATTCCGGGCTCCGATGCCTATGAGAAAATCGAGACGCTGCTGCCGGCGCCCCTGACCGCAGAAGAAAAGACGGCACTGGAAAAAGTTTGTTGTGACGCTTACCTGGCACTGGGATGCCGGGATTACGCCCGTCTGGACATCCGCCTGCGCGATAATGTTTTTTACGTTCTGGATGTCAATCCCAATGCGGATATCAGCCACGAAGCCAGTATGGCCTGCGCTGCGGAAGTTGCAGGTATCTCTTACGGTCAGATGGGCAGCATGTTCGTGCGCCTGGCCGCCCGAAGGCATCCTGTTTTTGGTAAAATGGCTGAACAACAGGATCCGGCTAAAAAGCAATCTGTCATAAAACGCACCCGCGCCAAAAGAGCATCTTCTTTTAAAGAACCCCAGGCTTCATAAAGAACCCTGGCTCCACCCATGCATCGGGTTTTTCTACCGGCATCCAACAGAACATAATGCAAAGATAATTCCTTGATGTTCAAGAGGATTTAATGATTATTCAGACAAAAAAAAAGCTTCCACTTCTTGTTCCAAAGATGGTATAGGGACATCGTTTAACAAAAACACATCCTGTTCAGGGGCAATTGTGAATAAAAACATTAAAATTAAGAATCTTCTGAATAAACAGGTAGTTATTCTGGACGGGGCAACCGGCACCGAGCTGCAGAAAAACGGATTGCCGGCGGGTGCCTGTCCGGAAATCTGGTGTCTGAAAAACCCGACGGTCATTCAGGATGTTCACGCGGCCTATGTGAAAGCGGGTGCTCAGATTATCTACACCTGCAGCTTCGGCGCGAATCGTTTCAAGCTGAAGCAATACAGCGTAAAAAAAGATGTTTATTCGGTCAACCTGGAGCTCGCACGACTGGCCAGACAGGCTTGCGGGAAAAAAGCGCTCGTTGCCGGTGATATCGGCCCTACCGGTTTGTTCGTTGAACCCTTCGGTCCGCTCGGTTTTGAAGAAGCCGTGGAGGCTTTCAAAGAACAGGCGCGCGGCCTGATCGACGGCGGCTGTGACCTCATCGTGATCGAAACCATGATTGACATTCAGGAAACGCGTGCGGCCCTGCTGGCGGTGAAAGAACTTTCGGATATCTTCACCATGACGTCCATGACGTTTGAAAAAGACGGGCACACGCTGGGGGGCACTCCTCCGGAGAGTGCGCTCATTACCCTGCAAAGCCTCGGCGCGGATGCCGTGGGGTGTAATTGTTCCGCCGGCCCCGAACAAATGGCGGAATTTATCGCCGCGATGAAGCCCTACGCGACGGTTCCCCTTCTGGCCAAACCCAATGCCGGGATTCCCCGGCTCGAAGGTTTAAAAACAGTCTTTGACATGGACGCCAAAACGTTTGCCGGCCATGCCCGAAAACTGCTGTCCGCCGGCGCCAATCTGCTGGGTGGCTGCTGCGGGACAACACCGGAACATATCGCGGCTTTGGCAAAAGCCATCAGCGGCAGAAAACCGGCAAAATCAAACCGTGTTTCAATAGCCGCCCTCAGTTCCTCGCGGAGCTTTTTGCATCTGGATGAGAATCAACCGCTCTTTGTTATCGGAGAAAGAATCAATCCGACCGGGAAAAAAGCCCTGCAGGAGGAGCTTCTGGAAGGCAAACTGTCTATCATCCGCCAGATGGCGCAGGAACAGGAAAGGCAGGGCGCATCACTTCTGGACGTCAACGTCGGCCAGCCCGGCATTGACGAAGTGCAGACAATCAAAAAAGTGATCGGTCTTTTATCCACGTCCACGCGACTGCCGCTGGTCATCGATTCATCCCGGGTGGAAACCATTGAAGCAGCCCTCAGGATTTATCCGGGGCGGATGCTGATCAACTCCATTTCCGGAGAAAAAGAGAAGCTGGCCAGGCTCATGCCGCTTGCCGCAAAATACGGTGCAATGTTTATCCTGCTTCCGTTAACGGACGGCGATATTCCGAAAACCGCCAAAAAACGCCAGGCGGTTATTCAGGCGATTTTTCAAAAAGCACAAAAATTTGGCCTGACCAAAGACGATTTTGTCGTGGACGGTCTGGTGATGGCGGTTGCCTCAGACGCCCAGGCCGCCAGGGAAACACTGGCCACGGTAAGCTGGTGCAAAAAAACCTTTAAAAGCAGAACCATCCTCGGGCTGTCCAACGTTTCGTTCGGCATGCCGGGCCGCCCCTGGCTGAATTCCGCGTTTCTGGCCATGGCGCAGTACAGCGGACTGACCATGGCGATTGCCAATCCGGCCAGTGTGGAACTGATGAACGTGAAGAAAGCGGCAGACACGCTGATTGCCAGAGACAAGGCCTCTCTGCATTTCATTCACCATTTTGCACAGCCTGCCGCCGACGCTTTATCCAAAACGGTTTCGGCTGCGGCCGCTTCTCCCGACGAAAAAGTCACTGCGGCTGTTTTGGACGGAGACCGGGAGCATATCACGGCTTTCATCGAGGATATTCTCAAAACAGGCCGGCCGGCCAACCGGCTGGTTGATGAAATCCTGATCCCGGCCATTGTGCGTGTGGGGGATTTGTACGAGAAAAAAATTTATTTCCTGCCGCAACTGATGGCGGCGGCAGAAACCATGAAAAAAGCGCTTGCTTTCCTGGAACCGCATCTGAAGAAAGCGGCCGGATCCGAAAAGGGGAAAGTATTGCTCGCCACCGTCAGGGGCGATATCCATGATATCGGCAAAAACATTGTCGCGCTGCTTCTGAGAAATTACGGTTATTCTGTCATTGATCTGGGCAAGGATGTTCAGGATGAGGTCATTATTGAGGCGGCCAAAAAGGAAAAGCCGGATGTGATCGGGCTGTCCGCGCTGATGACGACAACAATGGTCAACATGAAAGACATCATCAGCCTGGCCCGCGCCCGGGGGATCAAGACGGATTTTCTCGTCGGCGGCGCTGTGGTGACAGAAGCTTATGCCGCATCCATTGGCGCGTCCTTTGCCAAAGACGGCGTGGCCGCTGTCAGGATCATTGATCAATTATTAAAAAAGTAAAACGACTGTTCATGGAAACTGGGAAACAAAATAAACTGCTGGGGATTTGTGCATCGCTCGGTCTGCATGGACTGGCGGCGGTCATCATGGTTTTCAGCCTGTCCGGCAATGCCGTGATCCAGCGGGATCTGGGCAAACTTGATTTCATGTGGGTGTCATTTGCCGCAAAACATGAACCGTCTTCTGTACCCGTCCCGGAAAACCACATTTGGAAAGCACCTCTGCCCTCCATAAAAACCCGTGTGGCTCCGGAAGCGAGAACTGCAGGGCACATCAGAGCGGAAAGCAAAGCAGCCACCTCATCAACCAAACCGGCTGACGGCGACAATGCGATGTTTACATCCGATCACGAAACCATCACTTATACCGTGGCAAACAGTCAATCCCCCGCTTCCGGCATGAAGGGGCACACGGCGGGCCGGGAGGCCGCAGGTTCCGACAGCCAGCCCCTGTACAGAGAGAATCCGCCGCCCGGTTATCCGGACATTGCAAGGCAGCAGGGCTATGAAGGTGTTGTCCTCGTTGGGGCTGAAATCCTTGTCAATGGCCGTGTCGGGGAGGCTGTGATTCGAAAGTCATCCGGCTATGCCGTTCTGGATCAATCAGCCATCCAGGCGGTCAAAACATGGAAATTTGAACCGGCAAAAAAGTCGGGGATCCCTTATAAAACATGGGCGGAATTGCCCGTCAAATTCGTGATCAGCAATCACAATTCCTAATCCCGGAAAATCTCTCTAGCGGAGGACATATTCACATGAGCATTCAAGAGAAAAAGGAACGCCTTGGCGAAATCATCCTGCAGCGTTCCTTCAAATACAGCGAAAACCCGCCTTTCACACTGGCCTCGGGCCGGCAGAGCAATTATTATTTCAACTGCAAGCCAACCACCCTGGATCCTGAAGGGATGAACCTGATCGGCGAAATTATTTTTGACATGATTAAGGACGCTCCGGTCACCGCGGCTGGAGGCCTCACCCTGGGGGCTGATCCGATTGCCAATTCACTCGCTGTGATTTCCTACCAGAAGGGCAGGCCGGTTAAATCATTCATCGTGCGCAAAGATGCAAAAGCTCACGGCACGAAAAGCGCCATCGAAGGCAGCGTAGAAGCCGGCGAAACGGTCGTTATTATCGATGATGTAATTACCACGGGCGGTTCCACGATTACCGCCATCGAACATGCCCGCAAGGCCGGACTGGTAATTGATCGCGTGATTGCGCTGATTGACCGTGAAGAAGGCGGCAAGGAAAATATTCTCCAGCATGTCGATCATCTGCAGTCTGTCTTCACCCGGACGGAAATCATGGCGTTACGAGCGCAGAAAGCTGCCGGCCGTCATGAGTAAAAGCATATTTTCCCTCCTGAATTGTATCTTTTCCATTTTTTTGGTTGTTGCGGTGTGCGCCGTCGCTCGCGCATCGGTCGTTCCGGTAACCAGGTTCCGATCAGCGGATATGCCGGGCGGAGTGCCCCCCGGCTGGGTTTTAGATAAAAAAGCCGGCACACCGACATTGAAAATCGAGAAAGACGGGGCAAATTATTACATGCATTTGTTCTCCCAGGGCAACACGTCTTTCGGTTTCCGCACATCTGCCCGGGTGAACGTGAAAGATTTCCCGATTATCTCATGGCGCTGGAAGGTCAATAAACTGCCTGTCGGAGGTGATGTCCGCAGAAAAGAGACGGATGACCAGGCCCTGCAGGTTTATGTCGCTTTCAAGGAAACGGGATTCCCGGCCGTGCTGAATACGCCTGTCGTCGGCTACATCTGGGACAATGAAGCACCCAAGGGCTGGAGCGGACGCAGCAAGCAGATAGGCGGCGATAAATTGCGTTATGTTGTCCTGAGAAATAAGACGGACAAAACAGGCCAGTGGTACACGGAACGCCGCAATATCTACGAAGACTATAAAAGACTGTTTGCCGATATCAACGGCGGTGAACCGCTGGGCGTAACCACCGGCGTTCAGGTTCATATCAACACCCAGCAAACAAAGAATTCCGCCGATGGCATGATCGGCGATATATTCTTCAGCAGCGAGGTGAAAGATATCGCAGTAACCCAGGCCGCCAAGGAAAAAATTACGGCCCGAACCCCCGTTATTTCAGCCCCGAAACGGAAATCCATTCCGAAGGCCATCGTAGAAATACCGGTCAGGGAGGATTTCAGCAAGGCCAGTTGCGTCAACATCAGCGTTGAATTTGAAACCAATTCAACGCATGTTCATCAAAGTCTCGATGACAAGGCGCCCACCATCCTGGAATATCTGGTGAAGAATCCGGGTTCAAGACTGACGATTACCGGCCACACGGACAATATCGGTTCAGAGATATACAACATGGAACTGTCCCGTGAGCGTGCCGAAGGCGTAAAAAATTACCTTGTCGAAAAATTCAATATCGACGCGGAACGCCTGATCGTCAAAGGCGTAGGGTCATCCGAACCTATTGCCGACAACAGCACCCTGGAAGGTCAGCTGAAAAACCGCCGGGTCATGATTCAGGACTGCCCGGAATAAAGCAATCCACGGAATATAAGGAGTGTAACAGGAATGCCTCAGGTAAATGTCCCGGAGCCGACCATGCAAACCGGCGATCAGTTGCACGGCTTCAAAGTATTGCGGGTGGAAATCATAGAAGCCATGCGCCTAACCGCGTATGAAATAGAACACATCAAAACCGGCGCAAAGGTTTTGCACCTGCACGCCTTTGACCGCGAGAATTTATACGCCATCGGTTTCCGGACACCGCCCGAGGATTCGACGGGCCTGCCCCATATTCTGGAACATTCCGTTCTGGCCGGCTCGGAAAAATATCCCCTCAAGGATGCCTTCAAGGAACTGATACGCTCCACCATGCAGACATTCATCAATGCCTTTACCTACCCGGACAAAACGGTTTACCCGGTCGCCAGCCAGATCCGGACTGACTTTTTCAATCTTGCCCGCGTATACACGGATCTGGTTCTGCACCCCCGCATGCTCAAAGAAACCTTTCTGCAGGAAGGCCATCACCTGGAATTTGCAATTCCCGGCAACATTGAAAGCGACCTGATCATTTCCGGCATCGTCTATAATGAAATGAAGGGGGTCTATTCGTCCCCTGATTCACTGATGTACAAAGGCATTCAGGAGAATCTTTATCCCGACACCATTTACGCTTTGGATTCCGGGGGCGATCCGGACGTGATTCCCGATCTGACGTATGAGCAATTCAGGGATTTTCACCGGAAGTATTACTCTCCGACCAATGCACGCTTCTTTCTATACGGAGATATTCCAACCTCCGATCATCTGCAGTTTCTGGCTGAAATACTCGACGGATTTGATCGCGTGGATGTTGATTCTTCAATCAAAAGCCAGTCTTTTTTTCCGGGGCCAAGACGTGTTTCCGGCACGTACCCCGTGGATAAAGACGAATCCATCGCAAATAGAACCATTGTCAACATGGCATGGATGCTGGCGGAAAATAAAGATTTTGAAACAGCCCTTCTTCTGGAGATTCTTTCCGGTCTGCTGGTAGGCAGCGCGGCCAGTCCCCTGCGGCAGGCGCTGATTGACTCCGGCCTCGGCGAGGATATGACACCCGTATCCGGCATGGAATCGGATTTGAAGCAGTTGATGTTTTGCGCGGGCCTGCGCAACGTGCAAAACAGCGACATCCAGAAAATTGAAAAGCTGATTCTTGACTCACTGGAAAAAATTGCAGGGAAGGGATTTGACAGGGAACTGGTTGAAGGCATTCTGCATCAGGTCGAATTTCACGGCAAGGAAATATCCCGTGGCTCTTACCCCTACGGCATTACCCTGATGGGCAATGTTTTTCAGACCTGGCTCTATGACGGCGATTCCCTGGCAGGTCTTGATTTCGCAAAAGCCATCGATCGCATTCGAAATCTCTGGACAGATGATCCGCAGATATTCCAGAAAATGACCAGCAGGTGGCTTGTGGACAATCCACATCGTCTTCTTGCCGTCCTGGAACCTGATCCCGATTTCAGCCGGAAAAATGAAGAAAAGATAAAGCGGAAGATGACTGTCCTGAAAAACAGCTTTTCGAAGGAGCATCTGCGCGAAATCGATGAACAGGCTGCCCGTCTGAAAGCCTTTCAGGCTGAAACCGATCCGCCGGAAGCTGCGGCATCCCTTCCCAAATTAAAACTGGCTGATATTCCCCGAAAGGTGGAAACCATCCCGACGGAACATAAAGTCCTCTCATCTGTGCCGGTTCTGGAGCATGACCTCTTCACCAACGGCATTGCTTATGTTGACCTGGCTTTTGACATCGCCCATGTGCCTGAAGACCTTCAGCCTTACCTTCCCCTTCTTGGAAAAATCATGAGCGGCATGGGAGCGGCGGGTCTTACGTATGACGAAATGTCCAAGCGCATCGCGCTCAACATGGGCGGATTCGGATATGACCTCACCGCAGGATTTCTGGTCGACGCGACAGACACCTGGCAAAAAATGATCTTCTCGTTCAAGGCGCTATACCGCAATGTCCCGGAAGCGATCAATACCTTGTGCGACATCCTTTGCGAAGGAGACCTGGATCACGAAGCAAGAATGCGCGATTTAATCGCTGAACGGAAAAACGGTCTTCAATCCTCCGTTGTCCCATCCGGTCATGTCTTTGCCAAACGGGCGGCAGGCGCCGCGCTCACGCTTCCGGCTTACCGCGACGAACAATGGCA
>JAGFXG010000169.1 GCA_017860985.1 Deltaproteobacteria bacterium | reverse complement strand
TGTTTTCCCCGATGTTGTTTGCCGAAGACCGTTTCAATCAAAACATAGAAGAGGGGAGAGAAAATCAGTACCAGCACTGTTGCGGTGATCATTCCTCCCAGCACCCCGGTGCCGATGGCATTTTGGGCTCCTGCGCCTGCTCCGGTGGTCATGACCAGAGGCAGGATTCCGAAACCAAAGGCCAGTGACGTCATCACGATGGGGCGAAAACGAAGTTTCACCCCCTGCAGTGTGGCCTCGATCAGCCCCATTCCTTTTTCCACGCCCTGTTTGGCGAACTGCACGATCAGGATGGCGTTTTTAGTCGTCAGTCCCAGCGTGGTTAAAAGGGCAATCTGAAAATAGACGTCATTGGGCATTCCCCGGGTGCTGGATGCGATGACACCTCCGATGACTCCAAGCGGCAGCGCCAGCAGGATCGAGATAGGAATCGTCCAGCTTTCATAGAGCGCGGCCAGGCATAAGAAAATCACGAAGATAGAAAAAGCGTAAAGCAGGGGTGCCTGGGTGCTTGCCATTCGTTCCTGGTAGGAAAGACCGGTCCAGTCAAAACCGAATCCCTGAGGCAGCTTTTTAACTGCATCTTCCATGGCCTGCATGGCCTCTCCCGAACTCTTTCCTGGGGCCGGTTCTCCCCAGATGTTGATGGATGGAAACCCGTTGAACCTTGCTCGTTTCGGAGCCCCGGATGTCCAGCGTCCGGATGCAAAAGAAGAAAAGGGGACCATCTTTCCCTGTGTATTGCGGACGTATAGTTTTTCCAGGTCTTTGGGCAGCATGCGGTAGGGGGCATCAGCCTGAACGAAAACCCTTTTTATCCGTCCGCCCTGAATAAAATCGTTGACATAGGAACTGCCGAAGGCCACGGAGAGCGTTCTATGGATGGAGGTAATCGGAATGCCCAGAGCACCGGCTTTTTCCCAGTCCACATCGATCCGGTACTCGGGAACATCATCCATACTGTTAGGCCGGACTTTCGTCACTCTCGGGTCTTTGGCCACAATGCCAAGGAGCTGATATTGAGCATTCATCAAAGCCTGATGGCCGAGTCCGCCCCGGTCCAGTAACTGAAAGTCAAAGCCCATGGATGTTCCCAGTTCAGGAACAGCCGGCGGTGAGAAGGCAAACACCATGGCATTGCGAATTTTTGAAAAGGCCATCGTGGCCCTTCCCGCGACAGCCTTCGCTTTCAGATCAGGCCGTTTGCGAAGGTCCCAGTCCTTTAACTTGCCAAACACCATCCCGTTGTTTTGCGACTGTCCGGAAAAGCCGACGCCGGTAATGGTCATTGCAGATTCCATCGCTTCTTTTTCGTTATTCATGAAATAATGCTCAACCTGCTTGGCGGTGTGTTCTGTCTGTTCCAGTGTGGAGCCTGTCGGCATGATTAACTGAGCAAGCAATATTCCCTGGTCTTCATCGGGCAGGTAGCTTTTGGGCATGCGCAGCCAGAAAAATCCCATGACCCCAACAATAATCAGGAAAAACACCAGATAGCGTTTCTTCCGAGCGAGGGAATGATCGACCAGTTTTACACACCTGTCACGAATGCCAAAGAACACGCGGTCGAACCGCAGAAAAAAAGGACGCAAAAGAGGGTGTGCATGTTCTGCCGGTTCATGCCCCGCTTCAACCTGCTTGAGAAGCCCCGCGCATAATACCGGTGTCAAGATCAGGGCGACAACAACCGAAAGCAGCATGGCGGAGATGATGGTGATGGAGAACTGGCGGTAGATGACGCCTGTGGATCCGGGAAAAAACGCCATCGGACCGAACACGGCGGCAAGCACAAGCCCAATGCCGATAAGCGCGCTGGTGATCTGCTCCATGGATTTGGCGGTGGCTTCTTTGGGGGGCAGTCCTTCCTCACTCATGATGCGTTCCACGTTTTCAACCACGACGATTGCATCATCCACCAGAAGACCAATGGCCAAAACCATGGCAAACATGGTCAGCATGTTGATGGAAAAACCGAAGAGCGCGAGAACGCCGAAAGTTCCCAGAAGGACAACCGGCACAGCGATGGTGGGAATGAGTGTGGCCCGCATGTTGCCCAGGAAGAGCCACATCACCAGAAAAACCAGCACAATGGCGATAATGAGGGTCTTGACTACTTCATTGATGGCCACCTTGATAAAGGCTGTGGAGTCCATCGGGTACACAACTTTGATCCCTCCAGGAAAAAACCGGCTCATTTCTGTCATCTTTGCTCTGACGGCATCGGCCGTATCCAGGGCATTTGCGCCGGCGGCCTGACGGATGGCAATGCCTGCCGCAGGTTTGCCGTTGAATTGGGCCTGGATGTCATAAATTTCGGTACCCAGTTCGGTGCGACCCACATCCCTGATTCGCACAATGGATCCATCCGGATTGGTGCGCAGGGGGATTTTGGCAAATTCTTCGGGAGTCGAGAGCATGTTCTGGACAACGATAGGTGCGTTCAAACGCTGGCCTTTTACCTGAGGCGCCCCGCCGAACTGTCCTGCGGAAACCTCTACGTTGTAGGCTTTGAGAGACGCCATCACATCTTCCACGGTCAGCCGGTAATCCGTCAGTTTTTCAGGATTCAGCCAGACGCGCATTGCGTATCCGCCGCCGAAGACTTGCACTTCGCCCACTCCGGGGACACGCGCCATGACTTTTTCCAGACTGGATTTGGCATAGTCTCTCAGGTCATCGCCGTCCATGGAGCCGTCTTCAGAGACCAGGGACACGATCATCAGATAATTACGCGTGGATTTGGCAACAGTGACCCCCTGGTTTTGAACCACATCCGGCAGGCCCGTGAGGGCCGACTGGACTTTGTTCTGCACCTTGGACCAGGCTACATCCGGATCTGTTCCAGGGGCGAAGGTCAGCTCCAAACGTGAACCGCCTGCCGAGTCGCTCGATGCGGACATGTAGATCAGATTGTCCAGGCCGGTCATCTTTTGTTCAATGACTTGAGTGACACTGTTCTCCACGGTTTCGGACGAAGACCCCGGGTAGGAAGCAGTAATTGAGATTGAGGGCGGAGCCATGTCCGGATACTGGGAGATGGGCAGATTGTAAATAGCCAGTACACCCAACGCCATGATAATGATGGCAATGACCCATGCAAAAACCGGTCGTTCCAGGAAAAATTTTGATAGCATCAGGCGTCTCCGTTAATTCGTATTTGCGGGCGGGGCCGTAGGATTTGTTTTGCCGTTGTTTTCAAAAGGGACGGCTTTGACGGTCATGCCGGGCTTTGCCTTCAGCATTCCTTCGACAATCACCCGGTCGCCGTCGGCAAGACCCGAGTCGACAAGCCAGGCATCGCCAACGGCGCGATCCAGCTTGATTTCCCGCTGCTGAACTTTTCCTCCGATATCCACCGTCAATGTGTAGGGATTTCCCTTGGGATCGCGTGACACGGCCTGCTGGGGAATCATCATGGCGTTTTTATGAAGGCCTTCCTGTATGACCGCCCGGACAAACATGCCCGGCAGCAGCACGCCCTTCGGATTGGGAAAAACGATGCGCAGAATGACCGATCCGGTAGTCGGATCGACCGTGATGTCACGGAACTGAAGGTTTCCTTTCAGCGGATACTCCGTTCCGTCGTCCAGAAAAAGCCTTACCTTTTTCTGCTGATTGGTGTTTGGGTCGAGTTCTCCTTCCTGTGTCTGGCGGCGCAGACGGAGGATATCGGTTGTTGACTGTGAAACGTCCACGTACATGGGATCCATCTGCTGAATGGTCGCAAGTGCAACAGGCTGGTGAGCCGTCACCAGCGCGCCAACGGTAACGCTGGATTTTCCGATGCGACCAGAAATGGGCGCAGTAATGGTCGTGTATTTCAGATTGATGCGTGCGGTCTGCACATCTGCCTGAATCTGCTTCAATGCGGCCGACGTATCGTCATAATCCTGCCGACTGACGGCTTTGTCAGCCAGAAGTTCCTTGAGCCTTTTCTCCTTGAGCTGAAGGGTGGTAAGCTGCGCTTCGGACCGGGCCAGCGCCGCCTGATAGAGTGCGGGGTCGATCTGGAAAAGGGGCTGACCGGCTTTGACATCGGAGCCTTCCGTGAAAAGACGCTTCTGAATGATTCCACCAACCTGGGGACGCACTTCGGCGACTAAGTAGGCGGATGTTCGACCGGCCAGTTCGGTGGTTGTTACCGCCGGTTTTGTCTGCATGGTTACAACAGCAACCTCGGGCATTGGCGGCGGGCCTCCCGCCTTCCTGTCACCGCAGCCCCACAACATCAAAGCCACATCTTAATTATGGTTAAAACAACTAAAAATTTTTTTCTATAAAACATGGACATTACTTCTTAATCGCATCCCAGCACGCTTCGGTAATTTGCCGGATCAGGGACTCCTCCAGTTCAACGAAACCGAGGGTATGGTCACGGATCAAATAGAGCATGGGACCGATGGCCAGAGAAGAAAGCACGATGATCGGTAAATCTTTCAAAATCTGATGAGAGATTCCTTCTTCGAAGATTCCTGTGAGTGTGTCGTGTCCATCACGATTTATATTCTTACCCAAAAGTTTGTCGCGGCGTTTAGAAATTCCGTAGGGGGAGTTGAAGTACTGTTCCATATAACGGAAATGAAGAGGGTGCGTTATTAAATACCGGCAAAGTTCACCGAATACATAGAAAAATTGTTCTTTAACCGGCTTTCCCAGAGGGTAATTGCCCAGGAGAATATCCATCATCTTATCTTCAATTTCCTGGAACAACTCGTTGATGAGCACTTCCTTGTTTTCAAAATAACGATAGATCGTGCCGGCAGCTACATGTGCCTTTTGAGCTATCTCGGACATGGGAGCATCATGAAAACCACGTTCGGCAATGAGTTCCATGGCTGCTTGCATGATGTCGTCGCATTTATCGGAGTTGTTCATTGGGTTGCCTTACTTATATGAATGAACATTCATTCATTAGTAATTGCTTCTATCTCAGAAGTAATGCTCCTGTCAAGAAATATATATGAAGAAAAAATAGTGCCTATCTATATAATATTTCGATACTAATTCGATAAAAAATAGGCTCAAGGTTCAAGGAAGAAAAGGATGAAGGCATTCAACCTTGATCCCTGGTCCTTGTGCCTTGCACCTTTTCCATATCTTCCGGTGTGTTGAGATTTTGAAAAAGCCGGCCGTCTTTATTGAAGGGTAAAATCTGTTCTTCAGAAATCCCCAGCACCCGCATGTCCCTGTAGAAACCCGTGACTTTGAGCTTGTCCAGCATCAGCAGACGTTTGATGGAAGGCAGGCAGTTGCGTGAATAGACTGCATGCAGCGGTTGATAACCCTCGGCAAGTTCCGGAACAATCACATCATGCTTGCCGGAAAGTCCTGCCAGGTA
>JAGFXG010000168.1 GCA_017860985.1 Deltaproteobacteria bacterium | reverse complement strand
CCGCTGAGCGGCGTCCATCAATTCTGCCGCGTCGGCGCGCACTCCATGATCGGCGGCGCATCCGCCGTGGTGAAGGATATTCCTCCCTATACCATTGCCAACGGCAATCGGGCCACCTTGTTCGGTCTGAACCTGATCGGGCTTCAAAGACGAAATTTCCCGGAGAGTTCCATCGCCGCCCTGAAACACGCCTACCGCATTATCTTCCGCTCCGATCTTCTTCTGGAAGAGGCGCTGGTAAAAGCCGCGGAGGACGTGGAGGACTGCCCCGAAAAACGTCATTTTATCGACTTTATTCAAAAATCAAAAAGAAGCATTTGCCGCTAGAGAGAGAAAAATGGCAACAGACGGAAAAAAAATCAGAGTCGGCGTAGTCGGCATCGGTCACCTTGGCAGTTATCATCTGCAGAAATACGCCAATATGGACCATTGTGAAATCATCGCCGTATCCGACACGCAGATTGAAAAAGCGAAGAAGGCGGCGGATCTTTACTCATGCCGAGCTTTCACGGATCACCGGGAAATGCTGGGCAAGGTTGATGCCGTTAGCATCACCGTCCCCACGGGCGCCCACCACACGGTTGCCAGAGATTTTCTTTCCGCAGGCGTTGATGTGCTGATCGAAAAACCCCTCTGTGCAACCCTCGAAGAAGCGGATGAACTGCTCACGTTGGCTGAAAAAAACAGCCTCGTGTTCCAGGTCGGGTTTGTGGAGCGCTTTAATCCCGCCGTCATGGCGCTGGAGCAGGTGATTACCCGTCCGGTGTTCATCGAAGTGCACCGCCTGCATCCCTTTTTTGAACGGGGCACGGATGTGGATGTCATTCTTGATTTGATGATTCACGATCTGGACATCATTTTGAAGTTTGTCCATTCGCCTCTCACACGTGTGGAAGCGGTCGGCGTTCCCGTTCTCTCCGACAAGATCGACATCTCCAATGTGAGATTATCCTTTGCCTGCGGCTGCATCGCCAATGTGACAGCCAGCCGCATCAGCGCCAAGACCATGCAGAAACTTCGTTTCTTCGGACCGGAAGGATACCATGCCGTTGATACCCGCAAGCGGGAGATTTTGTCGCTGAACAAGTCCACCGGATCCGACGGTAAACAGCAGATTGTTCAGAATAACATTGAAGTGGGCAGCCACGATCCCCTGGAAGAAGAAATCCGGTCATTCGTCGGTTCCGTCCTGACCCGTTCCAAACCCGCAGTAACCGGAGAGGACGGGCGCAAGTCCCTGGCACTGGCCATGGAAATTCTTCAAAAAATGAAAACGCACGAGGACATCAAATTATGATCCCGATGGTGGATTTGAAAAGGCAGTACTCCCGACTGAAAAATAAGATTGACGAGGCGGTCGGGCAGGCACTGGAGCAGACGCAATTCATTCTGGGACCCAACGTCGGAAAACTGGAAGATGAGGTTGCCGCGTATCATGGAGTGCCTTATGCTATAGGATGCGCCAACGGCACGGATGCCCTGATGCTCGCTTTGAGAGCCTGCGGGATTGGCCCGGGCGATGAAGTGATCACAACGCCATTCACTTTTATCGCCACGGCTGAAGTCGTCGCGCTCGTGGGCGCCAGGCCCGTTTTTGTTGACATCAGTCCGGATACGTTCAACATGGATCCGGATAAGATTGCCGCCAAAATCACATCCCGCACTAAGGCCATTATTCCGGTCCATCTTTTTGGACATCCTGCCGATATGGCAACGATTATGGACATTGCACAAAAGCATCAACTGAAGGTGATTGAAGATTGCGCGCAGGCTTTCGGGGCAAAATACCGGGAACACACCGTCGGCACCATGGGTGATGCAGGCTGCTTCAGTTTTTTCCCAAGCAAAAATCTCGGCTGCTACGGTGACGGCGGCATGGTGATCACGCGCAACGATCAAATCGCCTCAAGAATCAAAATACTGCGCAACCACGGCAGCGCCGTTCGCTATTATCATTCCGAAGTCGGTTACAACAGCAGGCTCGATGAAATCCAGGCGGCCATTCTGCGCGTGAAGCTTCCCGAAATCGACGCGGCCAATGACTCAAGAAGACACAACGCAGCCCTTTACTGCGACGCCATCAAAGCGAAGGATATCCTGCTGCCTTCCGAAAGACCCGACTGCAGACACGTGTACCACCAGTTTACCATCCGCACCAAAAACCGCCAGGCCATTGCCGATGCGCTTTCCGGCGCGGGAATTGCCTCCGCAGTTTACTATCCCGTCCCGCTTCACCGGCAGGACGTCTTTCTGAAAATGTACAACTTGCAAGAAAGCCTGAACGTCAGCGAAGCCTGCGCCAGCGAGGTTCTTTCTTTGCCGATGTTTCCGGAGCTTACTCCGGAAGAAATCAGGCAAATAGCCGATGTGGTCAATAATGTCCGTTGAAAAAAACAACATGGATCAGAACATCCCTGTGGCGACAGGATACACAAAAAAAGTGATGATCGTTGCCGGGGAAGCCTCCGGTGATCTGCATGGTTCGTTTCTTGTCCGGGAAATGCTTGCCATCAATCCATCCCTGCAATTCTTCGGTATCGGGGGGAAAAAAATGCAGGAAGCGGGAGTGCGGCTTCTGGCTTCCTCCGCAGATATTGCCGTAGTCGGTGTCACGGAGGTGTTTTCAAAAATCGGATCTTTCATCCGAATCAAGGCCGGGATCAGAAAGTTTATGGATCAGATGAAACCGAATCTTGTGATTCTGATTGATTTTCCGGATTTCAACTTGAATATCGTGGCCCGGGCTGCTAAAAAGAAAAACATAAGAGTTTTTTACTACATCAGTCCGCAGGTGTGGGCCTGGCGCGAGGGAAGAGTCAGGCAAATCAAAAAGCTGGTTGACAAAATGGCCGTTATTCTGCCGTTTGAAGTGGATTTTTACAGGGCACACGGATTCCCGGTTCACTATGTCGGTCATCCCCTGAGGGATACGGTAAAAACCCTGTTTACCAAATCCCGGGCAAGGCTTCATTTCGGTCTTTTTGAAAAGCAAACGACCATCGGGCTGTTGCCGGGCAGCCGGTCGGCGGAAGTCGCCAGGCTGCTGCCCGTAATGATCGAAGCGGCTCAAATTATTTCGAAGAAAATTCCGGAGGTGCAGTATATTCTGCCCCTGGCGGACACACTGGATGAAAAAACAATCACCGAGACGCTTGCCGAATCCTGCATAAATGTCAAAATCGTCTCCGGTCAGGTTTATGATGTTCTTGCCTGCTGCGATCTGGCAATTGTAACCTCCGGAACGGCAACGCTGGAAACCGGCCTGATGGGTGTCCCCATGATTATAATCTACAAGCTGTCGCTTTTTACGGAACTGATCGCCAGAATCATCATCAGGCAGCAGCGCATCGGCCTGGTCAACATCATTGCCGGCAAAACTATCGCCCCGGAACTGCTACAGCGTGACGCTAATGGTCCGCGCATCGCATCCGAGGCGCTGGCCATTCTATTAAACGAAGAAAAAAAACGGGAAATCATCGCGGAACTCAATGACATCCGCACCAAACTGGGTGAACCCGGCGCTGCAGGAAGAGCGGCACAAATTGCCTGCGATATGCTATAGGAAATATTATGGAAATATTTAAACGACTTTTACAAATGGCCAGACCGTACACCTCGCGCTTTATTCTGGCGATGATTTTCATGCTCATTGCGGGAGGCCTGCAGGCCTCTCTGCCGTTGGTTTCCAAACCGGCAATTGATGAAATTTTTGTCAGCAAAGACATGACTGCTCTGAAATGGATCCCCTTTTTGATTATCGGTATTTTTTTGTTTAAGGGACTGTGCTCATATGGACAGGTCATTTTGATGAGTTCCATCGGAATGCGCATCGTCACCGATTTGCGCAACAAGCTTTATGAGTGCATCCAGAGACAGTCCCTCTCTTTCTTCACGGAAAATTCAACGGGCATTTTAATGTCGCGCATCACCAACGATGTTCTTTCCGTCCAGACGACCGTCTCGGAAGCGGTAACCGCCCTGGTGAAAGATTCCTTCACGCTGATCTGCCTGGTCGGCGTGATCTTTTATACCGACTGGAAGCTCGCGCTGATTGCCATGGTTGTTTTCCCGCTGACGGCTTACCCGGTAGCCCATTTCGGCAAAAAAATGCGAAAAGTCACCACGGCCTCACAAATCACCATGGGAGCCCTCACTTCCCTTTTGCAGGAAACCATTTCCGGCACCCGCATTGTCAAGGCCTTTGGCATGGAAAAATACGAAAGCAAACGGTTCGGCGTCGAAAACGAAAGACTCTTCAGCCTGGTCATGAAAACCATTTCCGTCAATGCCATTTCCAGCCCGCTAATGGAATTCCTGGGCGGGCTGGGTATCGCCGCCGTCATTTTTTACGGAGGATACAGCGTTGTTCACGGTTATTCCACGCCCGGCAAGTTTTTTTCATTTCTGGCGGCCCT